>NZ_BAAGZM010000458.1:0-3537 GCF_054778495.1 Hymenobacter agri | reverse complement strand
TTGCAGGCCAGGCCCACGCGGCGCACAGCGGGCGCGAGGTTGCGGCGGTTCAGGTAAGCGTCGGCCTTGGGCATGCCTACCAGCTCCACGCGGCCGGCAATGGGGCCGCACTGCCGGTATTTGTCCAGCGCGTCCTGGCCTTCGAGCAGGCTCAGGTCGAAGCCCAGGGGCGGGAAGTTGGTGCTCACGCTGGCGTGCTGCACGTAGGCCGTGGGCACGCCCTCGGCGCGGCAGGCCAGCAGCAGCGAGCGGGTGTCGTCGTTGTGGTCGTTGGAAAACACCACGGCCCGCGGCTGGTAGTGCCGCAACGCCCGGCGGTACACCTCGTAGTAGCCGATGGCGTAGAAAATGAAGTCGAAAAACCGGGTGGCGCGTGGTCCCACCTGCCGCCGCAGCCCCAGGTACGCCCCCGGAAACTGCCAGTAATAGAGTGCCTTGCGCCGCAGCGAAAGCCGGTTGACCACCGCATTATAGCGGCCGATGTTCTTGGCCTGCCCGGCTACCAGCACGGCATCGGCCCGCGCCTCGGCCAGAAAGGCTAGCGCGTCGTAATTGTTGGCGCTCACCACGTACAGCCACACCTTGCCGCGCAGGTCGTCGCGGTTGCGGATGGGCTGAAAGATGTTGCCCACCAGCCGCAGGCCCGCGTAGCCCGCCACCCGCGCCAGCCGCTTCAGCGGGCTGGCCGGCGAAATGTCGGCCAGCGCCGCCGGGCTCAGCGCCGCGAAAATATCGGTGAAGCGCAGCTGCAGAATGTCGCGCAGCCGATGGATAAGGGTGTGAGGGTATGAGGGTGAGCGGGCAGGAGTTGATTGGGGAGGTATTGCGGAAGTGTTGTTCGTCATGCGTCAGAACCGGAAATCAAAACCAAAAGTACCTTCCTCATACCCTCATACCCTCATACCCTCATACCCTCATACCCTCATACCCTCATACCCTAAATGGCTTCCCACGTCAGTGGGGTGCCCGGCTTAAGGTCTTTCACCGCTTTGCGGCCCAGCACGGTTTCCCAGTGACGGGGCCAGAGGCCGTCGCCGGGGCGAATAATTTTCAGGTTGTCGGTGGTGAACTCCTCGCCCGCCGCGATGGGCTTCGACACATAAATGCTGCGCTTATACATCCGGCTTTTCGCCTCCGCATCCTGAATGCAGAGCTGCACGGTGCCGAGGGCCAACTGGGCGCGCTCGGTTTCCTCCACCAGCAGCTTCAGTTCGTGGGGCTCCATCGAGAAAGCCGAGTCGACGCCGCCCTCGGCCCGGCTTAGGGTGAAGTGCTTTTCGATGACGCAGGCGCCCAAGGCCACGGCGGCCACGCTGGCGCCCACGCCCATGGTGTGGTCGCTCAGGCCGATGGGGCAATCGAACGTTTCGGCCAGCACTGGGATGGTGCGCAAATTGGTGTTTTCGGGCGTGGCGGGGTAGGTGCTGGTGCATTTCAGCAGTACCAGCTCGCGGCAGCCGGCGCCGCGCAGTACCCGCACCGCCTCGTCAATCTCGGCCAGCGTAGCTGCGCCCGTGCTGATAATCACCGGCTTGCCCGTGGCGGCTACCTTGCGCAGCAGCGGCCAGTGGGCATTCTCGAACGAGGCGATTTTATAAGCTGGCACGTTGAGCGACTCCAGAAAATCCACCGCCGTCTCGTCAAACGGGGTGCTGAAGGCCAGCATGCCGTGCTGCCGGGCGCGGGCAAACAGCTCGGCATGCCATTCCCAGGGCGTATGCGCCTCCTGATAGAGCTGGTAGAGGTTCTTGCCCTCCCACAGCGAGCGGCCTTCTTCGTCGATGGCAAAGCCGGTGTCCATTGTGATGGTATCGGCGGTATAGGTCTGCAGCTTAAGGGCATCGACGCCGGCCGCCGCGGCGGCATCCACCAGGGCCAGGCCGCGTTCCAGGCTCTGGTTGTGGTTGCCCGACATCTCGGCGATGATGAACGGCTTGTGGGCGGGGCCAACCCGGCGGCCGCCAATGGTGATTTCAGTCATGGGAAAGCGAAGCGAATGCGAAGGCGCAAAGGTAGGGGTAGTGTAGCGCGGACTTTTAGTCCGCGAGTGGTTGGGTTAGATTTCGCCACCTCGCGGACTAAAAGTCCGCGCTACAAATCGTCGAGCGACTCAATGATGCGGGCGGCTTCGTGCGCCTCATCGGCTACGTAGTGCGCGTAGTTGCCGCGGGCCACCCGCACCGTGTTAAAGCCCAATGGCTTGATGCCTACGAAATCCTTCTTCACGTTGTCACCCACATACGTTACCTCGGCCGGTGCCACGCCCTCACGCTGGCAGATAAGCTGGAAAACGTGCGGGTTGGGCTTGGCGCGGTGGCGGCCGTAGCGGTTGGTGAGGTAGGCAAAGCGCACCCGCCCAGTCAGGCCCAGCGCGGCCACCTTGCGGGCCTGCACCTCCTTATGCCCGTCGGTGACGATGTAGAGCGGCTGCCCGGCGAAGCGCATGAGGGCGCGCTCGGCATCCGGAAAAAGGCTAATTTCGGGTCGGTGATGGCGGTAGGCGCGCAGGCAGGCCGCTACCAGCACCTTGCTCCAGCGGCCGTGCTGACGCAGCACGTTGTCGAACACCTGGCCGCGACCCTGGGCGGCTTCCTCGGCTATCATGCCTGCGGCCAGCGTTTCGGCCGGCACGCCCAGCAGCGGGCTGAGAAAAGCCGCCACGGCTCGGAAGCCGCTGTGCACATAGGTCAGCTCGGGGTAAAGCGTGTCGTCAAGGTCGAAAACGAGAACGGGCATTGGTTGAACTGGGTAGAGACGCAACATTTTGCGTCTCGGCGTTGCTGATGTTGTTTACCATGGAGGTATGGCGCGGCTCCGGTCGTTCAACGACGAGACGCAAAATATTGCGTCTCTATATCGTTCGGTCTTTCTTCGCGGCAAATAGCACATCTGCCCCTACCCGTACCTGCCGCAACGGCGTGGTCGCCGGCTCAAACGAAAAGGCCTGTAAATCAGTACCACCGGCTTCCTGCAAAAACCAGTAGAACGAATCAACGCCCGCCGCGATACCCAGCGTGGAGGCCCCGCCGAAACGGCAGTTGCATTCAATAAGGTGCAGGCCGCCATCATCGGTGAGCAAGGCTTGCAGCACGAACGGGCCGTAGAGGCCCAGCTTTTCGACGATGGGCGTGAGGCGGGCCAGCAAGGCCGCATCGGGCAGCGTGGTGGTAACCTGCGATTCGCCGCGCACCACTACGTCGCGGGTGCGGGCCACGAGGCCGTGCACCTGACCAGCACGGTCAACGTAGCCATCCACGCTGATTTCGCGGCCTTGGATGAAGGGCTGAAAAACGGGCTCCTGCAGGGTGCGGGCGTGGGCCAGCGCGGCCGCGGCTGATAGGTTCAGGCCCAGGCTGAGGGAGCCCGCGCCGTGGCGCTCCTTCACTACGAAGGCAGCAGTGGTGGGGGCGAGTGCGTCGATATCGCGAGCGGTGGCGATGACGGGCAGTCCGTTCTGCCGGCTAAAAGCGGCAAATTCCAGCTTGTTGAGGCAGCGGTGGACGGCTTCGGGCGCGCTCACCAGCACGGCCACGCCGG
>NZ_BAAGZM010000457.1:0-3540 GCF_054778495.1 Hymenobacter agri | reverse complement strand
AGGCTCAGGCGTGGGCGGCGGGGTATTCTCGGGGAAAGACACGGAGGGCTTCGGGCAGGGCGGTGGTGAGGGTGAGGGGCGGAGCCAGGTGCAGCACCCGCAGCCCCAGCCGCCGGGCCGTGGCCACGTGCTGCGGGCTGTCTTCGATGAACAACACGTCTTCGGCCCGCCAGTTCATTTCGCGCAGCACGTGCCGGAATATTTCCTCGCCCGGCTTGCGCAGGCCCACTTCCTGCGAGTAGAACACGCGGTCGAGCACGTCGGCAATGCCGTGCCGGAAGCCATACTGCCCGGCCAGCCGCCGGTTGATTTCGGCAATGTGCAGCGCGTTGGTATTCGAGAGCAGGGCCGTTTGGTGCCCCTGCCGGCGCAGCTCGGCCACCAGGGACAGGCGGTCGGCCGGCACGTCGAGCAGCATGGCGTGCCAGGCCGCGTCGAGTTCGTCATCACTGGCTTCCAGCGCATACGCTTCGCGCAGCCCGGCCCGAAATTCGGCGGGTGTGAGGTGGCCGGTTTCCAGCTTATCAAACAGCTCGGCCTGGCTGGCCTGCGAGAACTCGATGGTGCTGCCCGCGCGGCTCAAGCGGCGCATAGCGGCGGGCGTAGCGGCGTAGTCGATGTCGATAAGGACTCCGCCGAAATCAAATAACAAATGAGGAAGCATGCGGTAACGTTGGTTTGGCAGCGGCGAAGGTCGTACTTTTGTAGCGTTGGAGGGCCGGCAACGGCATGGTTGAGGTGAAAGATGACTGCCTCCAGCACCGGGCCTATAGCTCAATCGGTTAGAGCAACTGACTCATAATCAGTAGGTCCTCGGTTCGATTCCGAGTGGGCCCACGAAAAAGCCCCTTGCAGCAATGTGAGGGGCTTTTTCGTGGGTTGCACCCAAAAATGCAGGCGAAATATAGTTGAAATAGGGGACTTATTGTGCCGATTATGGATAACGAACTACGGTGCTGTTATGCGAAGAAGGCCTTTTTACTGCACTTGTCAAGGTATAGTTCTTCTTTGCCTTCGAAGAGGGTGGGCATAACCGGCTACCTGACTATGCCGCGTTCGTGTGCTGCTAAGGCAGATGTCATAAACGGCTGCGTTTTACGGTAGCGGCAACAGCACAAGAACCTGCTGGGAGGCTGTAAGGCCAGGGTAAGGAGTAAAGTGCAATCAAATAGTCGTATTGCTTATGTCTGAAATGGGCACTGATTGTCCTTGAAAATGCATAAGGTACGGTGGAGCTTTGCCCAGTCTTTTCACTAACCACTTTCCGATTCTATGAAAACACTAGACTCTTTTAACGCCCCGCGTCGGGCGTTACGCCAGTCACTTGCCCCCGCTCTGCTAGGGGTGGGTTTCCTACTGCCCAACCACTCGGTGGGGCAAGCAGCAAATAGTTGCAACAAGTTGCCCAATCCGGATTTCGAACTGCAAAATGTCTCGCCCCTGTCGGGTGCAGCGGATAATGTCAGGAGCTATTACAGCACCCACGACGAACTAACCGGCTGGAAATCCTTCAACAATCCCGCTGGCTCTGCTGGAAAGCCAACCTATTTGGCAACCAATGCCCCTGCCGGTGCGCTCAGCAATCCTTTTACCAATAATCCTACGGGAGGCTCTGCTTCTCCATTCGATTATCTCGGCACCCCTTTTACACCCTACGCATACGATGCGTCAAATCCAGCGGTACACAACGGAGCAATTAGTATTCTTGCCGTGCTAAACGCTTCCTCAACGGGTGGTTCACAAGTACAGTATCAGCAAGACCTCATTTCGCCTGCTTCGCTCTTAACGTTAAGTCCAGGGGTATATTATTCGAGTTTCTTGGCTTACCGTGCTGACGGGGTGGGGGCAACAACCCTTGGCATGAAGCTCACGAATCCTGATAGCTCGGTCCCATCACCTAATCCCACGCAAAGTAATCCTTTACAGAATGCTGCTTGGACCCGCGTTTCTGGAAAAATTACGGTGCCCGCCGTTTCGCCCACTTATACAAATCAGTGGAACGTGATTATCGGTAATTTGGCAGGGGGCAATGCATCTAGTCTCGTCAGGGTACGTTATCATATTGATGAGGTCGAACTCTACAAAATTCCCACGGCTGGCCCGCCCGCTTCTTGTTCGGGCGGAAATGGCACCGTCACTATCGGCGAGGGATGCCACATCCCCAACGCAACTTATGAGTGGAGCAGAAGTAGCAGCCCGGGCATTGTTCTCGGTACGTCGATTACCCTTTCTGCCGACCTCTCGGACACTTACACGTTGAAGGTAACCTTGCCGGATGGTTCTACTTATCCTTCTTCTGTAACTGTGACTGGCTGTGCTTCACTGCCCTGCCCCAAACCTCCCACACCGGAGTTCACGGTCACTAACCCCAATTCCTGCCTTTCGCACCAAGTATATTTTGCACTCACCAATCGCGACCCGGCATACAGCTACACTATAACTGCCTCAGACGGCGCACAGGCGATTCCTGCTGTCATTGCCGCAACGGCCGGGGCTACTCCCGGCACGACCTCGTCTTACCCATTTCGCATCAAAACAGGTACTCCACCTGTTTCTTACGCGACTTTTACTGTCACTGCCACCCGTACTTGTAATAGCACTTATTCTCCTTCCTCGGCCAGTTCTTCAGCCAGTGGCGGGGCAGATTTAAATAACTGCGACACTGAACCCCTCGCACGTACTTACCCTAACCCTTCCAGCGAGTCGGTAGCCATACCTACAGGCGCCACAGAAGTTGTACTGCTTAACGCTCAAGGCAAAGCCGTGGCCAAGCCGGATAAAGAAGGCAAACTTGACGTGCGCGACCTGCCCGCTGGCCTTTACAACCTGCGGATGAAACAAAAGGGCAAGTTAATCAACCAACACATCGAGGTAACGCACTAAAAAAGCATCGCGCCTCTATACCAACAGCCCCGGCCTCTCTCAAAGAAGCCGGGGCTGTGTGGTTATTTGTTATAGACAATGCGAATAGCGAATTAAGTATTCGGGCCGCGTTAGTAATAGCTTATCCACCATAACTAACCCGGCCGCCTCTGCCACGGCAGCCAAGCGGCAAACTTGAACCGTGCTATGAGCCATTCCCACGCCACGATGCTCAACACGCCCACCCCCGCAAATACCCACCACGGCAGGCTGCCCTGCTTCGTGGTGGCACTGGCCGTAGCGTTCGGGGCCGTAGCTGCCGCGCCACCTTTCTGGCCGGCCTTGCGGTTGTCGGTGGCATTGGCCACGTTGCCGCGGCCCTGCTGAATGATGACGGTGCCGGCCTTCAGCTTGCCGATGGTAGTACCAGCGGGCAGCGTGATGGTATCGCCGGCAGCGCGGCCCGCTCCCAGCACCCCGGCGAACTCGCCTCGGGTGCAGGCAGCCAAAATGAGCGCAAAAAATAGAAGTAGGGGGCGCATATCAGTTCCAGTCAGAGAGGCCATCAATGGCCCCGATGGGATAGAGCGTTCGCTTCAGCCCCGCTGTGGGTCCACTGCCTTCGTTGCCGGCCAGCGTGTACAGCGAGCGCGGCGCCCGGCCGGCCCGCACCGGGCG
>NZ_BAAGZM010000456.1:0-3542 GCF_054778495.1 Hymenobacter agri | reverse complement strand
CGCGCTTCCCTAAGGGCACGCCGCTGGCCCCGCCCGGCACAGGGCATTGCGGCCGGGCTGGTGCTGCTGCTGGTTGCCGCCCGCAGCTGGTACCTGCTGCAGTACCCGCTCAGCACAGATGAAGTGGGTTCCTACGACTTTTTTGTGGCGCACGGCCCCCTGGCCATTGGCAGCTACTACCCTATTCCAAACAACCACATTTTTTACAATCTGCTGGCCTGGCCCGGATTTGCGGCCGGACTCCCTCCCTATCTCGTTATGCGGCTGCCCACGCTGCTGCTGGGCACCGGTGGCACGGTGATAAGCTACCTGTTGCTGGCACGGGCAACGGGGCTGCGGATGGCCACGCTGGTTATCGGGCTGGTGGGGCTGGGGCCGCTGTGGGTGTACTACGGCGCAGTTGGGCGCGGGTACTTTCTGCAGCTCAGCTTATTGCAGCTGGGCTTTTTTGCGGTGCTGGAATTGCTGCGGCCAGCTTCCGGCTACCGGCAGCTGGCCTGGGCAGTTTTCGTGGGCAGCAGCATTCTGGGGCTTTACACGATTCCGACGTATGCCTACCCGCTGGTGGCTTTCGGATTAGCCCTGGCAGTGGGCCTGGGGCGGCAGCACCGCACGAGCGAGCTGGCCTGGGCGACCCTGCTTATCGGGCTGATTACGGTGCTGCTGTACGCCCCGGTGGGGGCCGTTTCGGGCTGGCACCGACTGGTGGGCAACCGCTACGTAGCCGCGCGCACAGCAGCGCATTTCTGGCCGTCCTTTCGGGCGGTGCTGTATGAGATGGCGGCCGAGTTGTTTGGGCCGCCGGTACGCATCAGTGGGCCGGCGTGGTTGGCCCTGGCCCTACTCGGCGGCGCGGCAGCGCGGCGCCTCATACCAGACGGCCCACGCCGACAAACGGCGCTGGTTGCCTGGGCGCTGCTCGCCACTCCCCTGCTGCTGATGGCTGTGCAGCGCGTATTCGTGCCAACCCGTGCCCTGCTCTACCTCACGCTGGCGGGCTACCTGCTGCCGGCGCTGTTGGCCTCGCCGGGCTGGCGCCGGGCCGCACGAAAACTTCACTTAGGCAGACTGCAGTGGCCTCTCATAATCGGCCTGATACTGAGCATCGGAGGCTTTCGGCTGTATCGCAACCAGCCGCAGCTACGCTACTCACGCCACGAAGCCGCCTTGTTGCAGCAGGCTTACCAGTGGCTCAGCACCCGGCCGCAACCATCAACCGGCCCCACCAAAGTGTGGCTGCATGCGCCACTGCAGGCGCTGTTTTTTGCGCATTATAATCAGCTTGCAGAAGGCCCCCGCCCGCTCCTGACTACTGGAAACGCCAGCTGGCCGGACGGGAAGTACGATTTCATCGTGCTCGACAACCGCCAGCCCGGGCTGCCAGCCGCACCGCCAGCTGGCTATGCGCAGGCTTACCACGACCAGTTCACGACTATCTATGCCCGTCGCTAACGATTTGGCCGATTCAGGCTCCACCCGCTCAGCGCTCATTCGTTTTGGCGTTTGCCTGGTAGCCGGCGTTTTGGCCGTGTGCGCCGGCTGGTCGGCCCTGGTGCTGGGCAGTACATCGTGGGCAGAGGCGCGCCAGTTCGACGCTATTTTTCCGTTCTACGCGTGGCGAACACGGCACTTTTTAGCAGCCGACTACCTGTTTCTGCGGTCGGCCCTTGCCTTGCTAGCGCTGGCGCTCGCAGCGGCGGGGCTGGCGGCGGGCCGGTGGATACCAACTTACCGCGAAGCGGTGAAAGCTTCCTTTCGCGACCTGACGGGCACTGTTGCCGGCGCGGTAGCCCGGCTGCGCTTGCTTACCCCACGGCAACGGTGGCAGGCCACGGGTGCGCTGGCCGGCCTCACGGCACTGCGGCTGTATTTCAGCATGGCTAATCCCGAATACGACGATGCTGTGTCGTACGAAGTGTTTGTGAGCAAAGGGCTGTTGGCCACCAGCGCCTACTACCCGATTCCGAACAACCACATACTCTCCAATACCATTGCGCTGCTGTTTTACCAGCTACACCACGGTTTTTGGTGGTCGATGCGCCTTCCGGTGCTGCTCATTAGCACGGCAGCTACTGTAAGATGGTTTACGGGCTTGCTACGGTGGGCCAGCTTCCGGGTGGCCCTGCTGGCCGTAGGCTTATTCAGTGTGCTGCAGCTCAGCCTCTATCATGCGGGTGCCGGCCGGGGCTACTGGCTGATGATTTGGCTGGCGGGAATCGTTTTTTTTGCGACGCTGGAGTTGCACCAGCGTAATGGCCGCCATCTCACGGCCTGGACTGCGCTGCTGGGAGCCGGAATCCTGGGTTGCTACACCGTGCCGCCTTTTGTATACGTGCTGGCCTCGGCATACTCCTGGCTCGGGCTGCAGGCCATGCGGCAGTCCCAAATGAGTCGACTAATTGCCTTGTTGGTTTTCGCTCTGGCCACGCTAAGCGGGGCAGGCTTGCTGTATGCACCGCTATTGCTGGTATCGGGGTGGAATGCCCTGGCCGGAAACGGCTACGTGGCCCGCCTCCCTCCGGCCGATTTCTGGCGCGGGCTGCCCGGCTACCTATGGTATACCGAAGGCTTTTTGGCCGGTCAGCGCACGCTCGGGGCTGGCATCACGCTAGCCGGGCTGCTGCTGCTATGCCGGCTGCGCTGGCTGGCGCGGGCCCACCGCTTACCCGGCCAAACACTGGCACAACTGCATCGATTGGGCCCCCCCGCACTCTGGTTTATGCTGCTGCCATACGGGTTGATTGTGCTACAACGCGTATTTCCTCCTGAGCGGGTGATGCTCTACAAGGCGCAATTCTTTTTTATTCTGCTTGCCGTGGGGCTCGATTGGTGGTTGCGGCAGCCGGCCACACTAGGAAGGATGTACGCGCGCCGGGCGATGCTTGGGGCCGCCATTACAGTCTTTGCAGCATACGGCGTCTACACCATAGTACGCGTGAATCCGACGGCTCGCGGCACCAACGCTTCTTACCGCGACGGCCTCCTGTGGCTAGCCACTCAGCCCACCGGTGCGGTCTTGCTACCCGAACCCACCCAACACCTGTTCTTCCGCTTCTATGCGCACGGCATGGAGCGGCCGCACACGTGGCAGTTCGACTACCGCCAGCAGCCCGGGCGGGCGTACCGCTACGTGGTGGCTTTCCCTAACCGGCGAGGCTACTTCCAACCCGAATTTCCTTTCCCGGCGGCCTACCATAATTCGTCGGTCGACATCTACGTGGTTCCCGAAAATTACAAGCTACAAATCACCTCCTGGCTACATTAAAATCACCGCACGGGCACGAACAAGCGAAGGCTTAGTGCCCCTTCGCCAGCAGCACAATGCCCACCACGATGCACAGCAGCCCGCCCGCCTGGGCCAGGCTGAGGGTTTCGCGCAGCACCACCAGCCCCAGCACTGCCGTCAGCAGCACCGAGCCGCCCACGATGATAGGGGTACCTACCGACGAGGGCACGCCGCGCTGAAACACCACGAACGTGAGAATTTCGGCCAGCACCACGCCCAGGCCCGCCAGCGCGGCCAGCCCCACGCCCGTGCCAGT
>NZ_BAAGZM010000455.1:0-3547 GCF_054778495.1 Hymenobacter agri | reverse complement strand
ATCGTGGCCGCGATTGGGCGCAGCCACCTGGGCCTGCTGCCCTACCGGCCCCACCCCAGCACGGCCCGCTGCCGGCCCACCAAGCTGTTCGAGTACCTCGCGCTGGGGCTGCCCATTCTCATTCCCCAAAATTGGCTGTGGGCAAAAACCATGAGTCGCCACGGGGGCGGGTTAATGTTTGAGCTAACTCCCGCCGATGCCGCCGCGGCCCACCTGCGCCAAGGGCTGGAGAAATGCCGCTTCTATCCCAACGGCATCCCAACCACTGTGCTCTGGGCCTCGGAAAGCAAAAAATTGTGGCATTTGCTGGATTCTGTGATTTAACCTGCCACCTTTGCGCCCCAATTTGCCCGTAGCACGTAGTTACTTCATCGAATTAATGGCTGCCTTTGTGGCGGCGCTTTCTCCCTTAGCCCAACTTTTACCTCCTATCATCCATGGCAACATTACGTCACTCATTCATCGCCGGGGTCGGCCATTACGTGCCGAGCCGCGTGGTTAAAAACGCCGAGCTCGAGCCGATGATGAACACCTCCGATGCCTGGATTCAGGAGCGCACCGGTATTCAGGAGCGCCGTTGGTTTGAGGAAGGTACCGATACCACCGCCAACATGGGCGCCAACGCCGCCCGCAAGGCACTCGAAATGGCCGGCGTGGAAGCCAACGACGTGCAGCTGATTGTATTCGCCACGCTCTCGCCCGACTACTTCTTTCCCGGCTCGGGCGTGCTTATGCAGCGCGAACTGGGCATGACCAACAACTGCCCGGCCCTCGACGTGCGCAACCAATGCTCGGGCTTCATCTACGCCCTGTCGGTGGCCGACCAGTTCATCCGCACCGGCATGTACGATACGGTGCTCGTGGTGGGCTCCGAAATCCACTCCTCCGGCCTCGACAAAACGCCCGAAGGTCGCGGCGTGGCCGTCATCTTCGGCGATGGTGCGGGTGCCATGGTACTCCGCCCCAGCACGTCGGATGAGCACGCCATCCTCAGCACGCACCTGCACGCGCAGGGCGAGCACGCCGAGGAGCTCATCGTGAAGGAGCCCAGCTCGAACCGGAATAACCGCGTGGATTACATCATGGAGAACAAGGCAGAGCTCTACCCCTACATGAATGGCCAGAACGTGTTCAAGCACGCCGTGGTGCGCTTCCCGCAGGTCATTAAGGAGGCGCTGGACGAGAATGGCATGCAGGCGTCCGACATCGACATGCTCATCCCGCACCAGGCCAACCTGCGCATCACGCAGTACGTGCAGCAGAAAATGGGCCTCTCCGATGACAAGGTATTCAGCAACATTCAGCGCTACGGCAACACCACCGCCGCCTCGGTGCCGCTGGCCTTCAGCGAAGCTGTGCAGGAAGGTAAAATCAAGCGCGGCGACCTCGTGTGCCTGGCCGCCTTCGGCTCGGGCTTCACCTGGGCCTCGGCGCTGCTTAAGTTTTAAGTTAAACCGATTGCGTGTCGAATCAGCAAGGGTCGGTGTGAAGCGTGCCGTTTTACGTGCAGCTTTGCACCGGCCTTTTTGTTCGGCCCCGTTAGCATGAGCGAATCCCCGTCCAGCCCCACCGTCCGGCTCCTCAGCCACACCGAGGAAAATTACCTCAAAGCTATTTTCAAGCTGGCCGAGGCCGAGCCCGAAACTGCCGGCGTAAGCACCAACCGCATTGCCGCCGCGCTCGACACCCGCGCTGCCTCCGTGACCGACATGCTGCGTCGCCTGGCCGATAAGGGCCTGCTCAATTACGAAAAATACCGCGGTGTGCAGCTCACCACCGAGGGCCAACGGCTGGCGCTGCTCACCATTCGCAAGCATCGGCTGTGGGAGGTTTTTCTGGTGCAGCGGCTCGGTTTCAGCTGGGATGAGGTGCACGAGGTGGCCGAGGAGCTGGAGCACGTGCAGTCGCCACTGCTCATGCGCCGGCTCGACGCCTTCCTGGGCCACCCCGCCCTCGACCCGCACGGCGACCCCATTCCAGGTGAAGATGGGGCCATGCGCCGCCCGGCCCACCGCCTGCTGGCCGACCTGAACGCAGGCGAAACCGGCACCCTCGCGGCCGTTAAAAACACCTCCGCGCCCTTCCTGCAGTACCTCGCCAAAGTGGGCCTACAGCTCGGGGCCACCATTGAAGTACTGGATAAGGTGGCGTTCGATAATTCATTTGAGCTCAGAATAAACCGTGAGCGCACTACGCTCATATCGGCCGAAGTAAGCCGCAATTTGTTTGTAACCGAATAGGCCAGATTCAGGGCAACTGCATATAAAATCCGGCCAATCCGATTAATCCGAAAAATCCGTGGTTCAGACAATTTTCTCCGATACCATCGTCGCCTTATCGACGCCACCCGGCGCGGGGGCGCTGGCCGTCATTCGGCTTTCCGGCCCGGCCGCCGTGGCCATCGTGGCCGCCGTGTTTTCCAAAAAGCGCTTCGCCGAATCCGCCGGCAACACCTTGCACTACGGCACCCTGTGTGACCCCGACAGCGGCGAAATCCTCGACGAAGTGGTGGTCGGCCTATTCCGCGGCCCCAAATCCTTCACCCGCGAAGACGTGGTCGAAATCAGCTGCCACGGCTCCGACTACGTGGTTCGCCAAGTGCTGGCCCTGCTGCTGCGCCAAGGCGCCCGGCTGGCCGAAGCCGGCGAGTTCACCAAACGCGCCTTCCTGAGCGGCGCCATGGACCTGGCCCAGGCCGAAGCCGTGGCCGACCTCATCGCCGCCGATTCGGCCCTGAGCCACAAAGTAGCGCTCAACCAGTTGCGCGGCGGCTTCTCGCAGGAGCTGCGCGAGCTACGGGCCCGCCTCATCAAGTTTGCCGCGCTGCTGGAGCTGGAGCTGGATTTTGGCGAAGAAGACGTGGAATTTGCCGACCGCACCGGCTTGGCCGCGCTGCTGGCCGAGGTGCACGTCGTTGTGCTGAGCCTGCTCCGCTCCTTCGAGCTGGGCAACGTTATCAAAAACGGCATCACCACCGTCATCGCCGGCCGGCCCAATGCGGGCAAGTCCACGCTGCTCAATGCCCTGTTGCGCGAGGAGCGCGCCATTGTATCGGCCATTCCCGGCACCACCCGCGACTTCATTGAGGACGAGGTAAGCATCGACGGCCTGCGCTTCCGCTTCGTGGACACTGCCGGCCTGCGCGACGACACCGCCGATGAGGTGGAAGCCATTGGCGTGGCCCGCACCCGCGAGCGAGTGCGCAAGGCAGCGCTGCTGCTCTACCTGTTCGACCTGACCGAGCTGACGCCGGCCGAGGTACACGCCGAAATTCAAGCCCTGACCGCCGGCCTGAAGCTGCCGGTGCTGGCCGTGGGCAACAAAACCGACTTAGCCTCTGCCGATACGCTAGCGGCTTTTAAAGCAGCATTTGAGGCTGATTCCGCTGGCGAAGGCACCATTCCACTCGTGTTGCTGGCCGCTGGTCAGCGCCAGGGCCTTGAAGCGCTGCAGGCAGCGCTGGTGCAGCAGGTGCGCGGCTCGGCCCTCGAAAACAACGCCTCGGCCACCATCGTGACCAACGTGCGCCACGCCCGCGCCCTCGAAA
>NZ_BAAGZM010000454.1:0-3549 GCF_054778495.1 Hymenobacter agri | reverse complement strand
GTGAGGGCGTGCTTGGGCGCGGCCGAGAGCTGGGCACTGAGCGCGTCCCACTGCTTCACGGCGAACGCTTCGCGCACCTGCTTGCTGCGCTGCGGCTCGTAGTCGTCATCGTAGCCCACTTCCTGCCGCCGGGCAGCGGCCTGCTCGAGCCTCTCGACCACGGCCACACCATTCCCCACTTGCCGGAAGCCCTGCAGAGCTGCTTCGAGCTGGCCCAGCTTGTGCGACTCCGGGTCGTAGCTCACCGCGAAGCCGCCGCTGAGCTTGCCGGCCGGGTCGCGCTCCAGCTGAAAAGCGCCCACCGCCACGCCGGCTTCCTTGAGCTGGTCGAGGTAGGCCCGCATTTCCAGCAGCGGGGCCACTTCGTCGCCCTTCTGCTGCCAGGTAATGCGCATTTCCCCAACCGGCTCCGTGCTGGCCGCAGCATCCGGGGCTGGCGCCACGGGCGGCTGCTCGCGACTATGCCCCTCCCCTACCGGTTGTTGCCGCTCCGGCGCGTCGGTGCTTTCGCCTAATTCCGCTCGGGCTTCATCTCGTAGGGAATCCGCGTAGGTGGCCCGGCTATCGTCGGGTCCTTGCTGCGCGCGGTTGGCCACTACTTCCAGCTCCGCTTCCGCCTCGGTGCGAATAGTGCCGACAGTGGTAGCTACCTCGCTGGCCAGCTCCTCGGCCCGCGTCGTTAGTTCAGCCTGCTGGGTAGCCTGTGGAGGCACTTGACCAAATACCTGCAACCGCTGCTCGGGTTCGGTGGCGCTGTAGCCTACGCGGCCCTGCTCGATGATTTTCCAGTTCTCCCCCACCTTTTCCAACATTGTAGGCTTTTCCACGGTGAGAAACTTATCCTCGCGGCCAGGCAGCCTATTGGTAGTAAAGGCCCGCATCAGGGCGTGGTCGAAGGCATTCAGCAGCCGGCCATCCGCGCCGGGGGCCGGCAGCAGGGCCGCCTGATTAGGATTGGCGGGATTGACCTGAATCTCATAGAGGGAGTGCCCGGCGGGCTGCCGCTGCAAGCCCTGGCCGCTGAGGTTGCCGTTGGAAGTCGGCACCGCACTCATATACCAGCGCTCCGGCGTGGGGGTATTCACTTCATCTTGCTCAGCCATAGGAGGAATGGGTAGGTGAATAAAAGCTGCCCTTCCGGCCGGCGCAGGCGCGGCCGGCCCGGAATTCGACGCTGCAAACCTACCGGCCTCCATCAGGCCCAGAGCAGAAAATTGACGAGTGGGCGGAATTAGATTGTGAGGTGCCACCCGGGCACACGAACGGCACGAAGCCGGGGCGCAAAACCCGGCTTCGTGCCGTCCAGTAGGCCACCTGTCCTAGCCTTACTTTTCTACTTTCTCCTTGATGAGGTGCCGCAGCGTGGGGTCCTGCCCGATGCGCAGCAGCTCGCGGGCGCACAGTTCCTTCACTTCGGTTTTCACGCGGTTGAAGTTGGCCTTAATCATCTCCTCGGCTTCGTCCTTGCCCGTGGCCGGGTTAATGAAGCTGGTGATGTCGGGGATGGGCTGATAGTTCTTGGCCTCAGCAGTCACCGCCTTCACGTCCACCTGAATGCGGGCGTGAAACACCTTCTGGTCGATTTCCTCGCCGAAGTTGTCGGCTACCGCGCCCACGAAGTTGCCCTGCGTCAGGTTAGCAATGGTGCTGGCCGGAATCATGCTGTCCATCTGGGTGGAGAGGCTGGTGCTGGTTTCGCGCATGTTGATGCTCAGGCTCTGGCGCTGCTGCAGAATCTTACCAAACCGCTCGCTCAGCCATTTGCCGCTGTTGCCCGACACCTGCCCGCTGAACACGTTGCCCACGGTGTTCTTGATGACTTCGGCCTCCTTCTGGCCGTAGTCGCGTTCCAGCTGCGAGAAGTCCTGGAAGCCCAGGCATGTGCTCACCTTGTTGCTCCGCGCCGTGGCAATGAGGTTATCCAAGCCCTTGAAATAGATGGTGGGCAGTTCGTCAATAATGATGGAGGATTTGCGCTTGCCCTTCTGGTTCACCAGCTTCACCAGCCGGGCGTTGTATAGGCCCAGCGCGGCCCCGTAGATGGCCTGCCGGTCGGGGTTGTTGCCCACGCACAGCACCTTCGGCTCCTCGTTGCTGTTGATATCGAGCGTAAAATCGTTGCCTGACATCACCCAGTACAGTTGCGGCGAGGCCAGCCGGCCCAGCGGAATCCGGGCGCTGGCAATCTGGCCTTCCAGCTGCTCAATGGCATCTTTCTGAAACGCCGACACAAACGGCTTCACCAGGTTCTCAATCTCGGGGTAGGAAGCCAGCACCGGAAAAATCTCCTCGTAGTCGCGGCTCAGAAACTCAATGACGTGGGGAAAGGTGCAGTACTTACCCTTCTCGAACAGCTTCAAAAACCAGATAATGGCCGCCACGAAGTTGATGGGCGACTCCACGAAAAAGTCGCCCTGCTTCTGAATCCAGCTCTTATTGAGGTTGAGCATGATGGTGGAAGCCGACTCGTAAGCATCCACAATGTCGGTCATCAGCTCGGGCAGAAGCGGGTTGCAGCGGTGGCTCTTGCGCGGGTTGTCGAAGTTGATGACGTAGAAGCCCACCGGCTTATCAAACTTGTCCTGGTAGCGCAGCAGCGTGTTATAGCAGATGCGGCTCAAGTCGTCAAACTTGTAGTCGTAGATGTACATGCAGAAGCCCTTGGCCAGGTGCTGCCGGATAAACTCGTTGATGATAGCGAATGACTTGCCTGAGCCCGGCGTGCCCAGCACCATCGTAGCCCGGAACGGATTCACCACGTTCAGCCAGCCGTGGTGCGGCTTGCCGCGCAGCTGGTACTCGGTGCGCAGGTTCACCGAATACTCATTTTCCATCAGCCGCTCCTCCTGCGGGAAGCTCTCATTGGCCTTGTTGAAGATGTCCTTCATCAGGTCATTGTTAAACAGCCGGCTCAGCCAGGCTCCGGCACTCAGCAGCAGCAAAAAGCCCCCCGACAGCAGCCCTATGTACAGCGCTGTCGTCAGCCCGGCGCCCAGCGAAAAGCTACGCACCACATCCGACCCATAAATCAGCGCCAGACCAATGGCCGCGTAGCCCGCCACCGTGGCCCCTTTTAGCTTCTCATTGGCCCGCCCCCGCGTGCCGAGGCAGCTCAGCAGCAGGAATACTACAGCCAGCGTCTTGCTCACCCAGCTGGCCTTGAACAGAAACGTGTTCCGGGTAAAGCTCTCCAGAATATGCTCGACCACGGCCGGCGTCCAGCCCATGCTTTTGAAGTAGCCGAAGCAATAATAGTAGATGTTGATGCCCATCAGCACAATGGCAAACAGGCGCATAAACTCCATGATTTTTCGCAGTCCTTTCTCGTCTTCCATCGCTTGAAACGCTTGGTGAATCAAGCAACCTACCCTCGTCGGCAGCGCTCGGCGTGGATTATTTGACGAGCGGTCCAAAGTCAGCGGTGAGGTGCACGCCGGGCACACGAATGAATTGCCCCACCCGTCCGGCCGCTACCGGGCGGGCCCTTTCCGGCGGGGGCGCTTCTTCGGCTCGGGCCGACTGGGCTTCGGCAGTACGGCGGGCGGGTCC
>NZ_BAAGZM010000453.1:0-3550 GCF_054778495.1 Hymenobacter agri | reverse complement strand
CGCTGGCGCGGCGGCCTGGCGCAGGGCGCGGCCCTGCTCTTTCAGGGTGCGGAGTTGGGTGCGGTAGGTGACCAACTGGGTCCGGTCGGCGGCGGAAAGCTGAGGCTCCAGCTTCTGGCGCTGCTGGCGGAGCACGGGCAGCACGTTGGCCTGCACGTAAGCGCGGATTTCGCGGCGAATGGGGCGGTGTTCGCGGGGGCCGCGGCTGGCCAGGCCGGTGAAGGTGGCGGCCAGTACCAGTAGCAGGATGAGGCCGGAGGTGAAGCGTGATTTCATGAAAAGAATGAATAAAGAACCATAATAAAATCACCCATCAGATGCTTGATTGCCAGCGAGGTTTAAGGCCACCAAAGATTTTATTCATCCAATGTTAATCTGCAGACTTTGTGCAGCCGACATAAAAAAGCCCGCTACTGAACGGTAGCGGGCTTTAAAGCAATTTACGGGAGCAGGTATTATTCCACCACCACCTTGCGCGCTACCGGCACGCCGCCCATGTCAAGCCGCAGCGTGTAGATGCCACGGGCCAGGCCACGCACCTCGAATTCACCTTCGGCAACTTGGCCGGCGGCGCCGCTCAGCATGCGGCGCAGCACGGGCTGGCCCAAGGCGTTGAGCAGCATGGCGGGTACCGGGGCCGAGTTGCTAGCCACCGGCAGCTGCACGCGGAAAGAGCCGGTGGCCGGGTTCGGGAACAACTGCACCTGAGCAGCCAGGGCGCGGCTGGCCGTGGTGGCCGTAGGCGTGGCGGCGTCGCCCTTGAAGCGCACGTTTTTCAACAGGCCGTAGCGGGGCGTACCGGTGCTGCTGCAGGCGAAGTACAGGCGCACGCTCAGCGTTTTGCCGGCGGCTACCGACACCCCGCCGCTGGGGTTGGCGGTGCTGGGGCCGTTCAGGGCCACGCGGTAGAGCGTCACGTTGCCGTTCACCTGGTTCAGCAGCGGGAACGACTTGCTGAAGTTGCCGCTGGCCGTAAGGGCCTGCGCCCCGCCGGGCCCGGTTACGCTCGTGATTTCGGTGGAGTCGGCCGGTGCCGTAAAGCCGTTTAGCGAGTATACCACGGCCATTTTCGTACCCGAGCTGGTATTGTAGAAACCGGCGTTGAACAGTACCGAATCGACGCGCACGGCGCTGCCGCCGGCCGGCACGCTCAGCGTGAACTGCTCGTAGTACAGGCGGCTCAGGTTGCCGCCCACGGCGCTCCAGGTGCCGTCGCCGTTGGCCGTGGGGCCGAAGGCCTGTCCGTAGAGGTTGGAATAGGCCGGCACCAGCGGGTTGGTGCCCGAGGGCGTGGTGCCATTCGATACGTAGAGGCGCTTAAGAGTGGGCACGGTGGCCGTTATGCGGCTGCTGCGGGCCTGGGTACTGTCGGCGTTGTTCACGCGCAGCGGCCAGTATTCCAAGATGTTCGAGGTGATGGTGGGCGCCACAATGGCCGTGCCGCTCAGGGCTACGCGCACAGTGGTGGCGTTGGTGCTGGTCAGGGTGAGCGTGCCGGTGTAGGTACCGGCCGCGGTGGCGTTCAGGCGCACGTACACCGGCGTGCTGGCCACGGCACCGCTGGCGGGCGTCAAACTCACAGTGCTGGCGTAGGTACCACCCGAAGTCAGCGAAACCTGGTAGTTGGCGGGGGCCGTTACCGTTACGGTGCCAGCCAAATCGGTGCCCGATACGGCCACGCTCTGGGTCGGCGAGGGCGTGCCCAGCTGCTGCGTGAAATTGCCCAGGCTGCCGCTGGCCGTCACCGTGGGTGCACTGCTAATGGTGGCGGTATCGGACGAAATCTGGGCTGGCGTCGCGCTGCCGCGCACGAAGTATTTCGAGAGGCTGCCCGAGGCCGGAATAACTTCCGAATACGAGTAGTTGAACACCGTGTCGCCGGGTTCCGTCTGAGTGCTCACCACCGCGAAAGCGCCCAGCGCGGCCGGCGGCGTGGCCGTGGCGCGGTAAATGCTCAGCACGTCGCCGGCAATGGGGAAGCTGGTGTTCCAGGTGAAAGCCGCGGTGCTGGCTCCTTTAACCCCTTTGAAGTTGTTGACAATAACCGTTTTCATGAACGGTGTGGTGCAGTCAATCAGGGAGCAGGGCTCCCAGTTGCCCATAATGTTGGCCTTGGTGTAAGTGGCGGCTTCGGCGGCGGTGAGCTGCGATGAGGGCTGCACGGGCGTCAGGCCCTGGCCCGACAGCACCCGGCTGCTGGTTTTGATGGCCTTGCCGTTGAAGTGCGTGTTCTGGTACTCCACAAAATACGAGTCTCGGATGGTGGCCGTGCCGGCCGAGCTAGTCGGGGCCCAGCCCTCGTCCAGAATCAGCGGCGTACTCAGGTTGCAGTTCAGGAAGGCCGCCTTGGGGTTAGCCTGCCAGGGGCGGCCGAGGTCGTAGGTAGTGCCACCGGCCACCGAGTGCCCAGTCACGTTGCAGTTTTTAAACACGAAGCCGAATGCCTGGCCGGCCGGCGTGTTGGGAACAGCAATAAACGAAGTGCTGGCCGTGGCCTTGTTCTTCGCATAAATGTTGCAGTTCTCGAACAGCGCCGCCGAACTGCCGAAAATGAAGTCGGTGTTGCCCTCGATGTAGCAGTTCAGGAAGTACTGATGCGGCGTGCCGCTACCCTTCAGGTACATGGTGTCCTGATTGCCCAGGAAACGGCAATTACGAAACGCCGCCCGGTCAGCATTCACCAGAATGGCCACGGCCTGCCCGTTGGAGGCAGCCTCACCAAACGAGTTTTCGAACGTCAGGTTCAGGGCCGAAAAGTCGGTGGCGTTGATGGTGACTGAGGCCGAGTTCTGCGTGCCCAGGGCCACGCCGCCCACGAGCGTGCCGGCCGAATTGTTGTAGGTGATGACGGTGTTGCCCACGCTCTCGCCCACCAGTTGAATGAAGGGCTTGGTGGATGGCACGTTCACCACCTCGCGGTAGCGGCCGTTTTTGATGAAGATGGTGAACACCGTGGTGCGGCCGGCCGGGGCGGCATCGATGGCGGCCTGCACGGTGGTGTAGTTGCCGGTACCATCTTTAGCCACGGTCAGGTCGTAGGCTAGGAGCCGGGAGGTCAGGGCCACGAGCAGTAGCAGGGCGCTGGTCAAACTCAGGCGTTGGGTAAAAGGTCGGTTCATGGAAAGAATAACAGGGTGGGATTTAGGTGTTAGTGCCGCTTGCACCGAAGAAAGGTACACTGACCCTCAACCCCTTCCGACCTTTAAAACCCGACAAAATCTGCGCAATCGTTGCCGGGAACGATGCCAGAACACCAACGCCCCTCCTCCTCCGCCATCCAGCTTCAGCCTTCATCCTACCAGACAAAAAAAGCCCGCTGCAAAGCTTGCAGCGGGCTTTCATCAAAGAGCAGTCGGGCCAGGCAGCCCGGCGGCGCTATTCTACTACCACCTTCCGGACCACGGGCGTACCGTTCACGTTCAGGCGCAGCGTATACACGCCGGCGGCCAGCGCACGCACGTCAAACTCGGCGTCGATGGCCTGGCCGGCAGCGGCGTTCAGCGTACGGCTCAGCACCGTCTGGCCCAGCGCGTTCAGCAGCGTGGCCTGC
>NZ_BAAGZM010000452.1:0-3567 GCF_054778495.1 Hymenobacter agri | reverse complement strand
GTAGCGCGGTGCCACCCGGGGGCAGGGCATGGCCACCGGCACCGCAGCCTGGTAGGCTACGTCGTAGAACTGCTCAACCGGGCAGTGCTGGTGCTGGGCGCTGACGAGCGCCTTGCCCGTGCGCCGGAAAGCCGGGGCCTGGGCCGGTTCTTCGGTAGTGTGCTCGTGGCGGTGCAAGGCCAGTACCCACGCCTCGGGCAGCAGCGTGCGCACGAGGCACAGCAGCAGCAGCCAGGAAAACAGGATACGGGGAGTTTGCACAATACAAAGGTGCGGCGAAAAGGCGCCAATCCAAATACAAGTCGTGAAACAGCTTCTACGGTTGCGGCTATAAAAAAAATAAATTTTCCGGGGTACTCTCTATCCAACCCGCTCTGGTTTGCCGTTATAGTGCCGTATCTTTAACTCCCCGCGGCAATAATGCCCCTTTTTCCCGTGATAATTACGTCAATTCCTGATTTTGCTATACAATACGACGAGGAGTTACGCTTACTGCGCGTGGAATGGGCTGCGGGTGACGATATGCGGAACCTGCGCACTAGTGCGCTCCAGCTTCTTGGCCTTTACCAAGAACTGGGCATGCATCACCTGCTGCTGAACGTAAATACGTTTCCGGACATCTCGGTGTATGACCAGGTGTGGCTCGGAGTACATTGGATGCCGGGGGTAGTAAAACAGCCGTTTAAGCGCGTGGTACTCATCAACAACCGCCACCGCGTGCACAATCAGATGGCCATCGATTCCATCATTGCAATGATGCGCCCGTTCATCAAGTTCGATATCCAATTCTTTCCGAACCCGGCCTCGGGCATGGTGTGGCTGAGCGATTTATCGCCGCGCCTGCCCGCGCTCATGGCCGAGTGGAATGCGGTGTACGCACCGGATACAGAGTCGTCGCTGAAAACAATTCAGCCCGACCTGCGGTAGCTTGTAGCTGCCGTGATACTCCCTGTCCAACACAACTTTCTGATTCAGCACGACCCCGAGGTGCGGCTGATGCGGTTTAAGTGGGTGGGGGCACCTGCGGCCCAGCTGCTGCGCGCCGGCATGCGCTACTCGCGCGATTTGGTAGCCCGGCTGCGGCCGCATTTTGTGCTGGTCGATTTTCACGGCATGCCACCCATCGAGATGCGCGACGAACTCTGGATGTCAGTGCACTGGTTTCCGCGGGTGTCGCGCCGGCCGCTGCGTGGCGTGGCCGTTATCTATAGCTCCGGGCAGCTGCACAACCAGATGGCCGTGGAGGCCATGCTCTGGGTGGGCCGCCACCTGATGCACTACCAGCTGCAGGTGTTCGAAGATGCGCTTTCGGCCTACGATTGGTTTACCGGCGGCGATGCCGCGGCTGGCCAGCGCCTGGTAGCCGAGTGGGAGGCTGCCGCGAAGCCCGGACAGTAAGTCCGCGCCGTGCCCTGCCGGGCTCCCCCGCCGCTGTCAACCTGACAGCCTTGCGGCCCTTGGAACATGGTTTGACTACCGCCGTAGCCAGTCGCCGACGCCCCCGGGCCCGGCCATTCCGTCTGTATCCAACCGTTTCCAACCCGTCCCATGCAAGAAACCGGCTCTATCTCCATCCACACCGAGAACATCTTCCCCATCATCAAGAAGTTCTTGTATTCCGACCACGAAATCTTCCTGCGCGAGCTGGTGTCGAACGCCGTCGACGCCACGCAGAAGCTGAAAAGCCTGGCCCAGCTGGGCGAGTACCAGGGCGACCTGGGCGAGCTGAAAGTGCGCGTGACCGTGGACAAGGAAGCCCGCAAAATCACGATTTCCGACCACGGCCTGGGCATGACGGCCGAGGAAATCAAGAAGTACATCAACCAGATTGCCTTCTCCGGCGCCACCGAGTTTGTGGAGCAGTACAAGGAGAAGGATGCCAACGCCAAAGACCAGATTATCGGGCAGTTCGGCCTGGGCTTCTACTCGGCCTTCATGGTGGCCAAGGAGGTGAAAATCTGGTCGAAGTCGTATAAAGCCGACACCCTGACGGCCCACTGGACCTGCGACGGTAGCACCGAGTTCACCCTCGAAGAAACCGAGGGCGAGCACGCCAAAGCCGAGCGCGGCACCGACGTGGTGCTGCACGTGGCCGACGATTCCGACGAGTTCCTCGAAACCGAGCGCCTGCGCAGCATCCTGGCCAAGTACTGCCGTTTCCTGCCCATTCCGATTGAGTTCGAGGGCGAGCTCATCAACGACACGAACCCCATCTGGACCAAGCAGCCCTCGGAGCTGACCGACGAGGACTACAAGAAGTTCTACCAGGAGCTCTACCCCATGAGCGCCGACGAGCCCCTGTTCTGGATTCACCTGAACGTGGACTACCCCTTCAACCTGACGGGCATTCTCTACTTCCCGAAGGTGAAGGACGAGCTGCAGTTCCAGCGCAACAAGATTCAGCTCTACTCGCGCCAGGTATTCATCACCGACGAGGTGAAGGACGTGGTGCCCGAGTTCCTGATGCTGCTGCACGGCGTGATTGACTCGCCCGACATTCCGCTGAACGTGAGCCGCAGCTTCCTGCAGGCCGACGCGGCGGTGAAGAAAATCAACACCTACATCACCAAGAAGGTGGCCGATAAGCTGAGCAGCCTGTTCAAGCAGGACCGCGCCGGCTACGAGGAGAAGTGGAGCGACATCGGCCTATTCGTGAAGTACGGCATGCTGAGCGACGACAAGTTCTACGACAAGGCGAAGGACTTCGTGCTGCTCAAGAACGTGGACGGCAAGCTGTTCACCCTCAACGAGTACACCGAGCACATCCAGGCCAACCAGAAGGATAAGAACGACAACACCGTCATTCTCTACACCAACGACGCCGAGGCCCAGCACAGCTTCGTGGCGGCGGCGAAGGAGCGCGGCTACGATGTGCTGAACTTCGACCAGGTGCTCGACCCGCACTTCGTGGGCCTGCTGGAGCAGAAGCTCGAAAAAACCAGCTTCAAGCGCGTGGACGCCGACACGCTGAGCAAGCTCATTGAGAAGGACGACGCCACTGAGAGCGTGCTGAGCGAGGACGACACCAAGAAGCTGGAAGAAACCTACACCGGCGCCATTGCCAACCCGGCCATGCACGTGAAGGTGGCCGCTCTGAGCCCGCAGGACGCCCCGGTGGTCATCACCCAGAACGAGTTCATGCGCCGCATGAAGGACATGCAGCGCACCGGCGGCGGGGGCGGCATGCAGATGTTCGGCGCCTTCCCCGAGAGCTACGACGTGACCGTGAACGCCAACCACCCGCTGGCCGCCAAGGTGCTGGCCGACGGCGGCGACCAGCTCGCCAAGCAGGCCTTCGACCTGGCCCTGCTTTCGCAGGGCCTGCTCAAAGGAGAGGCCCTCACGGCCTTCGTGAAGCGCAGCACCGAGTTGCTGTAGCCGTTCACCTCACCCCCCGACCCCCTCTCCGGCGGAGAGGGGGTCGGGGGGTGAGGACGATTGTGTTCAAAGAAAAAGCCTGCTTTTCAGCAGGCTTTTTCTTTTGGTCCGGTTCCGGGTTGGTGCAGGCGCGTAGCCGGTGCCCCCTCTCCGCGGGAGAGGGGGTCAGGGGGTGAGGTTGACGGCAGG
>NZ_BAAGZM010000451.1:0-3572 GCF_054778495.1 Hymenobacter agri | reverse complement strand
GTGCCGCTGCTGCTGGCGCTGAGCCACGCCCGCAGCGTGGAAAGCAGCGTGCTGCTGCTGCTGCCGGCGCTGGCCATCGTGAGCTGCTACAGCGGCATCAACGCGGTGGTGAAGGCCGAGCTTTTTCCGACCCCGATTCGGGCGCTGGGCATCGGGCTGCCCCACGCGCTCACGGTGGCGGTGTTTGGCGGCACGGCCGAATACATCGCCCTCTGGTGCAAAGACATCGGCCACGAGTCGTACTTCTACTGGTACGTGGCGGGCTGCATTTTCGTGAGCTTGTTGGTGGTGGCGCGCCTGTTTCGGGCCCAGCGGCCTTCGTATTTGTAGGCCGCTGCGGTCGCGGTTTCCTTGCTGATTTCCGGCTGCGCAGGTGGCCGCTGGCCGGCGCCGTTTGGGCGGCCGGGCGCACTCGTTCTTCCTTCTTTATCAATCAATTCCCACCTCATCTCATGTCCTCCACCGTTTCGCTTTCGTCTGCGCCGCGCACCACCGGGTCGCGGCTGCGCTCCATCATCAGCGGCTCCATCGGCAACCTGGTGGAGTGGTATGATTGGTACGTGTACTCGGCCTTCGCCCTGTATTTCGCCCCGGTGTTCTTTCCCACCACCGACCCCACGGCCCAACTGCTGAGCTCGGCGGCCATTTTCGCGGTGGGCTTTTTGATGCGGCCGCTGGGCGGGTGGCTGATGGGCCTGTACGCCGACCGCGCCGGGCGCAAGGCCGCGCTGCTGGCCTCGGTGCTGCTGATGTGCGGCGGCTCGCTGCTCATTGCCCTCACGCCGGGCTACGCCCAGATTGGGGTAGCGGCGCCGGCCCTGCTAGTGGTGGCGCGCCTGCTGCAAGGGTTGAGCGTGGGGGGCGAATACGGCACCTCGGCCACCTACCTGAGCGAGATGGCCGACGAGCGGAACCGCGGCTTCTACTCCAGCTTTCAGTACGTGACGCTGCTGGCCGGGCAGCTGCTGGCGCTGCTGGTGCAGCTGGGCCTGCAACAGGTGCTGAGCCCGGCCGAAATGCAGCAGTGGGGCTGGCGCGTGCCCTTCGGCATCGGCGCGGTGGCGGCCCTGGTGGCCCTGTACCTGCGCCGCCAGATGGAAGAAACCCAGGACTTCGTGAAACACGCCGCACCCGCCGGGGAGCCGCAGGAAAGCCGGTTCCGGGTGCTGATGCGCCACCCGCGTGAGGTGCTCACGGTGGTGGGCATGACGCTGGGCGGTACGCTGGCCTTCTACACCTTCACCACTTACGCCCAGAAATTCCTGGTGAACACCGCGCACTTCAGCAAGGAGCAGGCGACGCTGGTGTCGTTTGGGGCGCTGGCCGTGGCCCTGGTGCTGCAGCCGCTGATGGGCGCGCTGTCGGACCGGGTAGGGCGGCGGCCGGTGCTGCTGTTTTTCGGGGTGGGGGCCACGCTGGGCACCGTGCCGCTGCTCACGGCCCTGAGCCACGCCAGCAGCACCTGGGGAGCCTTCGGGCTGCTGGTGCTGGCCATGATAGTGCTGAGCGGCTACACGTCCATCAACGCGGTGGTGAAGGCGGAGCTGTTCCCCACTTCCATCCGGGCCTTAGGCGTGGGGCTGCCCTACGCCCTCACGCTGGCCATCTTCGGCGGCTCGGCCGAGTACGTGGCCCTGCAAGTTAAAAGCTGGGGCATGGAATCGGCTTATTACTGGTACGTAACGTTCTGCGCCGCCATTTCGCTGCTGGTGTACTGGCGCATGGCCGATACCAAGCACACTTCGCGCATCGGCAAAGACTGAGAAGCGGTTGGGGTTGAAACGGGGTAGAGACGCAACATTTTGCGTCTCGTCGTTCGCGCCGAAACAACGATTTCGTTCAACGATGAGACGCAAAATGTTGCGACTCTACCCCGGGCTGTACGCTTTTTAATCAACCTAAATACTTTGTAATCAATCTCCCCACACCCGTCCTGACTTTCCCACCACCTCATTTCCTTGGTTCCCATGAAAAAAGCGTTTTCCAACCTCACCGTGCAGGTGCTCACCGCCATTGCCCTGGGCGTGCTGGTGGGGGGCTTGTTTCCGGCCTTCGGCGCGGCCCTCAAGCCGGTAGCCGACACCTTCATCAGCCTCATCAAGATGCTGATAACGCCCATTATCTTCCTCACGGTGGTGCTGGGCATCGCCGGCATGGGCAGCATGAAAAAGGTGGGCCGCGTGGGCGGCAAAGCTTTGCTGTACTTCGAAATCGTGACCACGCTGGCCCTGGGCATCGGCATCATCGTGGCCAATGTGACGCAGCCCGGCGCGGGCGTGCAGGCCACGGCGCAGGCCGTGCTGAAAGACGCCAAAAAGACCGAGGAAGCCGCCAAATTCACCGAAAAAGCGGGCGAGATGAACTGGGTAGAATTCTTCACCCACATCGTGCCCGACAACGTGGTGGGCGCCTTCGCCAAGGGCGACATCCTGCAGGTGCTGCTGTTTTCCATCCTGTTCGGCCTGGCCCTGAACCACATGGGCGACTACGGCCGGCCCCTCACCAAAACCTTCGACCGGCTCTCGCACGCCATGTTCCAGGTGCTGGCCATGGTGATGAAGCTGGCCCCGATTGGCGCGTTCGGCGGTATGGCTTTCACCATCGGCAAGTACGGCATCAGCACGCTGCTGCCGCTGGGCAAGCTCATGCTGGTGGTGTACGCCACCATGTTCCTGTTCATTTTCGTGGTGCTGAATTTGATTTTGCGCTACTACAAGCTGCGGCTGGGGCCCTACCTGCGCTTCATCAAGGAAGAAATCCTGCTGGTGCTGGGCACCTCGTCGTCGGAATCGGCCCTGCCGCGCATGATTGACAAGATGGAGCGCTACGGCTGCTCGCGCTCGGTGGCCGGGCTGGTCATTCCCACGGGCTACTCCTTCAACCTCGATGGCACGTCCATCTACCTCTCCATTGCCGTCATTTTCCTGGCGCAGGCCTTCAACATTCCGCTCTCGCTCACGCAGCAGCTCACGCTCATCGCCATTCTGATTGTGACGAGCAAGGGCGCGGCCGGCGTCACGGGTTCGGGCTTCATCGTGCTGGCCTCTACACTGGCGGCCACCAAGACGATTCCGGTGGAAAGCGTGGCCCTGCTGCTGGGCGTCGACCGGTTTATGAGCGAGGCGCGGGCCATCACCAATGTCATAGGCAACGGTGTGGCCACGCTGGTGGTGGCCAAAAGCGAGGGCGAATTCGACGAGGAGCGCCACCTATTGGCCCTGCAAGGCCGCTCGGTGCCCGAGGAGCAGCGCCCCGAGCCGGCCTCGCTGTTGCCCCGCGTGGAGCGGCCCCACGAGGAGGAAGTAGCGGTGGATTAGCGCTGTAGCGCGGACTTTCAGTCCGCGACTCTAAACTTAGTCCGCGCTCTTAAATAATACACCCAAACAACTCCTGAACGGCGCGTGGACGCGGACTAAAAGTTCGCGCTACTTCCCACCCAAATACTTCGTTTTTTGATGAATAACTTCCGACTATTGTTGGTGGCTGGCGGCAGCCTTGCCCTTTCCGTGGCTGCCCAGGCCCAGGTGGTGGTGCCGCCCACCACCGGCAAGGCCGCCGACCCGGCCCCCGTG
>NZ_BAAGZM010000450.1:0-3573 GCF_054778495.1 Hymenobacter agri | reverse complement strand
GCCGCTTCGAGCTGCGCGCCGGCCTGGCGCCGGATGCCCGGTGGGAAGCGGGCGGCGCGGCCGAGGTGCATCTGAGCGAAGGGCGGTTCGATGTTGCGCTCAGTCGCTAGCGGGCTGCGGCTGGGTACAGCGTGGTGCTCAGCGTGAATCCCAACCAACGACTGTACACGTCTTTGCGGGCTTCGTGCGTAACTGTCGCGCCACCAGGCCCGACATAGCTGTCGGGTGCGCCGTAAGCATAGGAGGGAGTGAGGGGCACCTGCAGGCGAATGCCCAGCGTGGTTTCGTAGCGGTGCCACGGCAGCACGCGCACTTCCAGGCCGGCCAGACCGGTTAAGGAAACCGGGCGCACGTAGTACGCCGCATCATCCCCCGGCCGGCCCAGGGCAAAATCAGGACCGGCGCCGGCCAGCAGGTGCAAGCCCCTGGCAGGGGAGGAGGTGCGGACGTAGAATGGCATGAACAGCCGCCCCTGATGCAGCGTCTGCGGCTGATAAACCGAACCTGCCGTGGCCGACTGCCGGAAGTCGACGACGAGGCTGCTGGTGGTCAGTAGCGCCTCGGCACCCAGGCTAACCAGTGGGCCGGCGAAATAGCGCGTAGCCATAATCCCTATGACTGGCGAAGCGGACGTCTCGTTGTATTCGCGGCGGGTGTTGCCGTGCTGACTGGTGGCCTGGCCCAGGCCCACGCGAATTCCCCAGCCCCATTGCGAGGCCGGAGCACCAACTGGGCTTTGAGCCGCCGCCGTGTAGCTGGCCAGCAGGCCTAAAGCAGTGAGTAGAAGGTGCCGCATTGATGGAGAGAGGAAATCAGCGATACCCAAATGTAAGCCCCGCCCGCGCCCGCTACCTTTGCCGTCCCAACCCACCCATTCCCTCGCATGACGCCCACCGCTCCCACCTTAGCCTCCGCCAACCTCCGGTTCGACCGGCAGGACCTCTCCAACGAAACCCTGCTGCACCTCTACCAGCACCTGCTGCGCCCGAGGCTGATTGAGGAAAAAATGCTGATTCTGCTGCGCCAGGGCAAGGTGAGCAAGTGGTTTTCGGGCATCGGGCAGGAAGCCATTTCGGTAGGCAGCACGCTGGCGCTGGAGGCCGACGAGTACATTCTGCCCCTGCACCGCAACCTGGGCGTGTTCACGGGCCGCGAGGTGCCGCTGGGCCGCCTGTTTGCGCAGTGGCAGGGCAAGCGCACCGGCTTCACCAAGGGCCGCGACCGCAGCTTCCACTTCGGTACCAACGAGCACCACATCGTGGGCATGATTTCGCACCTCGGCCCGCAGCTCGCTGTGGCCGGCGGCATCGCTCTGGCCGATGTGCTCGATAAAAAGCCCAAGGTAACCGTGACCTACAGCGGCGACGGCGGCGCCAGCGAAGGCGACTTCCACGAGGCCCTGAACGTGGCCGCCGTGTGGCAGCTGCCGGTCATTTTCATCATCGAAAACAACGGCTACGGCCTGAGCACGCCCAGCAACGAGCAGTTCCGTTTCAAGTCGTTCGTCGACAAAGGCCCCGCCTACGGCATGGAGGCCGTGCAGGTCGACGGCAACAACATTCTGGAGGTGTATACCACCATCAAGCGCCTGGCCGAGGACATGCGCCAGAACCCGCGCCCCGTGCTGGTAGAGGCCCTCACGTTCCGCATGCGCGGCCACGAGGAAGCCAGCGGCACCAAGTACGTGCCCCAGAGCCTGATGGAAGAATGGGCCGCTAAAGACCCGGTGGAAAACTACGAGAAGTGGCTCATGGCCGAGGGCATTCTCACCGAAACGGCTAAGCACGGCATCCGCGAGAAAATCAAGGCCGCCATCGAGGCCGGCCTGCAGGAGGCCGACGCCGAGCCCATGCCCACGGCCGACATTGAGGAGGAAATGGCTGACATGTACCAGCCCTTCGCCGCGCCCGTAACCGACGCGCCAAAAGACGCGGCGGCCCCCGAAAAACGCTTCATCGACGCCATTCAGGAAGGCCTGAAGCAAAGCATGGAGCGCTACCCCGAGCTCGTGCTCATGGGCCAGGACATTGCCGACTACGGTGGGGTGTTCAAAATCACCGAAGGCTTCGTGGCGGAGTTTGGTAAGGCCCGGGTGCGCAATACGCCGCTGTGCGAGTCGGCCATCGTGGGCATCGGGCTGGGTCTGAGCATCAAGCGCAAGAAGGCCATGGTAGAAATGCAGTTTGCCGACTTCGTCACCTGCGGCTTCAACCAGATTGTGAACAACCTGGCCAAGAGCCACTACCGCTGGGGCCAGAATGCCGACGTGGTGGTGCGCATGCCCACCGGCGCGGGCTCGGCCGCCGGGCCGTTCCACTCGCAGAGCAATGAGGCGTGGTTCACGCACGTGCCCGGCCTGAAAGTGGTGTACCCCAGCAACCCGCACGACGCCAAAGGCCTGCTCTGCGCCGCCTTCGAAGACCCCAACCCGGTGCTCTATTTCGAGCACAAGATGCTCTACCGTAGCCTCACTGGCCCGGTGCCCGAGGCCTACTACACCACGCCCATCGGCCAGGCCGCCCTGGCCCAGGAGGGCGACGAGCTGAGCATCATCACCTACGGCATGGGCGTGCGCTGGGCCCTGCAAACCTGCCAGGACCTGGGCGTGTCGGCCGACGTACTCGACCTGCGCACCCTGCTGCCCTGGGACCAGGAAGCCGTGCGCCGCACCGTGGAGAAAAACGGCCGCGTCCTCATCCTGCACGAAGACACCCTCACCGGCGGTATTGGCGGCGAAATAGCGGCCTGGATTGCCGAAAACTGCTTCGAGCACCTCGACGCGCCGGTGCGTCGTGTGGCCTCGCTCGATACCGCCATCCCATTTGCCCCGCCGCTGGAGGCTGCCTTCCTGCCGCAGCAGCGCCTGCGCGAGCAGGTGCAGGCCCTGCGCAACTACTAGCCCAACGCGCAGTTGGCGCGGTTTTCGCGCGTCCGTTATATTGCTACTTCCGTATCCGTAGTCTGGCCCAACTTGTAGTGAAACAACGCTTCCTCTCTACCTTTTTTTCGCTGCTGCTGGGCTTGCTATCGTTGAGCCTGGGCAGCTGTAGCCTGTACCACAAGGTGGTGCATCCATACCGCCTGCCCACGCCCAAGCCGTCGAAGCAGTTCATCGCGCAGCAGAAAGCCGAGAAAAAAGCCAAGGAAGCCCGCGAGAAAGAAGCCCTGGCCAACAGCGGCCAGCAAACCGGCCTGTTTGGCGGGCTGCTGGGCGGCAGCAAGAAGAAGTCGGCCAACGCCGACGGCACCCCCGAAGCCGCTACCGACGTGTCGACGCCCTCGGGCGCCCCGCTGGCCTCGGCTACGCCCGCAACGCCGGCTACCAGCACCATGCCCGAGCGCTCCACGGTGCGCTACGACAAGCACCAGATGATGAAGAAACCGAAGCTGAACCGCCGCAAAATCCACAAGCAGCGCAAGGGCTTTCATCCCATCGATTCTATCCACAACTTCTTCAAATTCGGCCTCCATGCAAAGCCCAACTACAGCCCCGACCACCGGCCCGCGCCCAAGCAGCCCAAAGGGGCTCCCGACGATGCTGTGGCGCCCGACAACGCCCCAGGCGGCCCGCCC
>NZ_BAAGZM010000449.1:0-3574 GCF_054778495.1 Hymenobacter agri | reverse complement strand
CTAGGACTTTGCGAAGCTGATGCGGGAAGCACTACACCGGTAGCGGCTCCCAAGTTCCGGCCTCGTTCCATTTTTCCGGACCGCGGTGGCGGTGCCAAAACCCGTAGCCCTGTTGGCGATTGGGAGTGCAAAAGTAGAAGGAATTTCTGGGTTAACAAGGGTGTGTCCGCTTTTTTTCATTGAAAAAACCATGCACGACAGCCTATTTCCAATACTTGCTGTTACTCTTCAACGAGTTATGCACTCATAAAAAAGCATAAAGCAAATAGAATGGCTCGATAGGGTGCAACGCGGCTCGTATGGAGCGGTGCTAGGAAGAGCGTTAAGACCAGTATTGGCGCGCTATGCGGGCAAGACGCGGGTAAGGTTTAATAAGGCCTGATGCCTGTTTGCTTATGATTGAGACTAGCGAGGCAGTTTAACGCTGGCTATTTCGCCGATACGCAGTGGTGACCGTGAGGGGCAACGGATTTCTAGTGCAGTACCGCTAGTAGGGTTATCGGCTAGCACGGTGATACCTGTAACAACACGCGTGGGCCGAGCACTAGCCCACACATGCACCGAATCGCCGGGGTGCACGCTGATGGAGCTATCAGCCATTATGGATACTACTAAATAAGTATGCTGCGAAATACTTGCTACAACGGTGCCGGGCTTTACGTACTCGCCTACAGTAAGCCGCTGTTCGCACAGGAACCCATCGTGTGGGGCCGTAATAAAGTTAAAATCTGTCATTTTAGCGATGACCATGCCGCTCCGCACGTACTGCCCGGCTTCAAAATAGATGCTGCGGACGCGACCAGCTTTTTTGGCAATCAGTGGCTCGGTTCGACCGGCTCCGACGCGGCCCCGCAGTATTACCGAAGTTGAATCGGGAATGATGGCGGCCGGCGCAGGCCCAGCTGCCAGAGCCGCAACTTCATGGTCTGATTTAACCCACCAGCGGCGGCCCAGTACGGCCATCGCAACCAGCAGCACGATTACCACAATTAGAGTAGATTTTTTCATCGAGTTGAGGGATGGGCTGTTTGTGGGCATTGGCGAGCAGGCATCCGTACCGCTCGCATGCGCATTGGCTACGCCAATTTTTGGCTGAGGTTGTTGTGGTGTTGCAGCTCTATAGGCTGATACCTTATATATAGTATCACAACCAACCTCAATAGCCCCGTTGTCATTTAATAAAAAACCCCGGCTGCACAGGCGCAACCGGGGTTTACGTTAGCTCAGCAGCAAGCGAACATCTGTTATTTGATTCACTGGCCAAGCATGCTTGCCAGTAACCACTGAGCACATTTTCCTGGCTTACTTCGGGTCGATATCGCCGGGAGGCGTGCTTGTGCAAGAACCTACTTTATCGCCGTGCGCCAGATGGGCAGGTACGGCGTGGGCGTCGACTGTGATTTCGCGGCCTTTGTGGCAGATGATAACTGCATCGTGAGCCGCTGATTTAGACTTGCTGAGTTGCGTGTGATTTGCCGTTTTGCCGGGCACGCCAGTAGCAGCGAAAGTAGCTGCGCTCATGAGGCAGCAACATGCAATTGAGAAGATATTTTTCATAACTATGAGGAAAAGGATGATGAAATCAGTCAGATAATCCTTCCTGACTTATGAAGGAACGCCTGCAATGATATTATATTATTACAAGCAGCTGGCGTAAACGTACGCAATTACCATCGCAAATTCAACCACATTTTTGTTAAGAATATCAATTAGTTAAATTGGTAACAAAACCACTATTCCATTGCATCAGCTAGCCATAGAATTGATTTTTTGCTATACCTACACTCGATTACATTCTTTTAAGTCGCTTCTCTATAATCCTCACCATATCGGGTACATCGTAGCAAGACAACACTCCGAATACTACAGCCGAATACTGGCCTTTCAGCGTGGGTAAGCCTGCCATTTCCTGCCAACTCATTGGCAAAGCGGGCAGCCGTGTTTGGTGCACAAGATTTGTGCAAAGGGCAACGTGCAGGGCTACCAAAGCCGCCGATGGCCCGATGGCGTACACATCGACTACCTGACTGCCTGGCGTAGCATCGAAGCTGTAGCGCACCAATTGCAGGGCATCGGCGAGGCGTTGATGCAACAGAGGTTGACCCAGGTGCAGGCTCAAGAGGGCCGGGCGATATTCGCGGTTGTAATACTTGGGGTCGAGGGCGGCGGTGGGGTCGGCGGTTTCGCCCTGGCCGCGCAGGTCGGCCAGCAGCACTTTGTCGTACTGCTGGAGTTGAGCGCGCAGCCAGGCGGTACTATCGACCAGAGCGGCCTTGCCTGCATCGGCAAAGCACAGAAGCACCCGGCCTTTTTGGTGCGAAGTGGCGGCATCGAGCCGGAGGATGGGCAGCGGCGGCGACTGGCTGCTACGGACGATAAGCTTGCGGAATAGCAGGCCATTGCGGCGCAATGTATCGCGCAGCTCCACGGAAAGGCCTGCCGGGCCTGTTCTACTTGCTACGCCGAGCGAATCGTGGGGAGGCTGCATTTGGCGATTTAACCATCCCAGTATATTCTGCTTCAGCAATTTATAACTGAGCGCCGTACGCACAGCGGTCAGCCGCCGGGCTTCCGCCTGATAAAAGTCCGACAGGGTTTCCTCGTCGGCGAAGCTGGTGTTTACTTGCCCGGTAGTGGTGCACTGTAGCTCGCGGGTGGTGGCCAAGGGCAACGCGCCTTCCAGCACGGAGACAGGCTTGGCCTCCCCTTTCAGCCACTGCAAAAAAAAGCGCACGGCTTCCTCCCGCTTGAGCTTTGAGATGCCGTGCCCGTCATCGACGGTGAAAAGCGCGTGCTGCTGTAGCCTGCCTAATGCCTGATAGATACTGCCAATTTCGGCATGGGCGGTTTCGATGCTGGAGTAATCGACGAAATCGTAGCGGCCGGCCAGTAGCAGCAGCGGCCGGGGAGCAAAGGCTAGGGGCCAGTCAGCGATATCGAGGCGGAGATGGCCGGCGTTGGGCAGCATCACGCAGCCATCGGCCGGGCCGGTGAGCTCGAGGTTGCGCTCGCCGGCGGCCACGTAGCTGCACAGGGCCGCTACTTTCAGGCGGGGCTCGGTGGCTAGCAGGTAGGCGGTTTGGGTGGCCCCGCCCGAGTTGCCGAGGCAGCCGAAGCGGGCCGTATCCACGTCGGGGCGGGTGGCGAGGTAGTCGAGGCCGCGAATGTTGTCCCAGAGCTCGGCGGCGGGCAGGTTGTGGCCCACCAGCGCGGCCTGGGCATTCAGCAGCGTATGCTCGGTGGTGCCGCCGCGGGTGAGGCCTTTGCCGTCCGCATCGGTCAGCTGCAGGCGTTCGCCCTGCGAAATGGGGTCGGGCACGAGCACCACGAAGCCGTGCGTGGCGAATAGCATGGCCGTTTGCTGGTAGCTGACGGTGGCTTTGGCCTCGGCTTCGTGGCCGCAGGGGAATAACACGGTGGGCCAGCGGCCCGGGCCGTTGGGCACGTATAGGTTAGCCGTGACGTGGTGCCGCGGCGTGCTTTCGTAGATAATTTTCTCGATGCGAAACCCCGGCCTAGCCAGTTGGCCCACCACCTGCGCCCGCAGCGGCGTGCGGGCCGGCAGCGGGCCCAG
>NZ_BAAGZM010000448.1:0-3576 GCF_054778495.1 Hymenobacter agri | reverse complement strand
GGCGGCCGCGCCGGCCATGCTGGTGCCGTGCCCGCAGCCGTCGTTGGGCGTTTCGGCGTCGCCGTACGGGATGCCGAAAATGGTGTTGCGCGGCAGCGTCACGAGGCGCTCGATGGTGCGGCCCGTACTCAGGCCCTGGTTGAATGCGCTGCCCAGGTTTTCCTGCGCATCGGAACAGCCGGTGTCGATAATTAGAATTTTGATGCCGCGGCCAGTGCTCTGGTTCCAGGCACTACGAACGCCGTGGTACTGGTCGGCTTGGTTCCAGCTCGATTTGCTGCCGTTGGAGAGCACCGCGTAATCGGTACCGGCCACCAGGCCAGCCGTGGCCGTGTTGTTGCCGCAGCCGCTGCTGCTCAGCGACGACGTGCCGCGGTTTGCCACCGTACCTGGGTGGTACGGTTCGTAGCCCATCGGCTCGGCGTAGCGCACCAGCCTGCTGGCCCGCAGCGCCTTGATGGTGCTGAGCTGATGCACCGTCACATCAAGTACGGGCAGCGCACTTTCCTGAAAAGCCACCAGCTTTTCGGCGGTCAGCGTGGGGTCGGCTTTTTGCTCTTCGGCCGCGATGAGGGCCAATACCTGAGCGCGGGCAGCCTGCCAGGCTGGATTAGTGGCTACATCATCGGGCAGCGCGCCCGTGAAGCCGGCCGGGCGGTAGCCCACGCTCAGCACGTAGTCGGAGCGGGTGAGGGCGCTCCAGACCACATGCGCGGGCGCCTCGTTCCAGTCGTATTTGCCGGTAGCGCGCAGGCGGTCCAGAATCTGAGTGTCGAGCTGCTGGGTGCTGAGGGCCGCAACCGGGTCGGCGGTGGGCTCGGGCAGTTGCAGGTCGTCGTTGTGGCGCTGGCAGCTGCCCAGCAGCAACGCCAGCAGCGCAGCCGAAAGGGTAAGTTTGTTCATGCGGTGTGGGAATTGGGAAGTGAAAAGAAGAAAAAGAACGGTGCTGAAGAACCCGCTGCTCAACTAGCAGCATGGTCTTCAGCGCCTAAATATATCTATTTTATCTCCCCAGAAGACAATAGCACTCCGACTACCGCCTTCCCTTCTGCAGGGCTACTGCCGTAGCAGCTTCCAGCTGGCGGTCAGCGCATCCGGGCCGTTAAGGTGCAATAAGTACATTCCCGCCGGCTGCCCGGCCAACGGCACCGCCACAGCTGTTTGGCCGGCCGCTACGGGTGCACTCCACACCGGGCGGCCCAGCGCATCCAGCAGGCGTAGCACAGTGCCAAGGCGCGCCGGCTGGGCCAGCGTGAGCGTGGCAGCTTCAGCAGCTGGGTTTGGCGCCAGCGTAGCCACAGCAGCGGCTTGCTCGGCGCGGGTGGGTAGCAGGTTGACGAAAGTCTGGGGATTGCCGCAAATAGTAGTTATGCCGTTCACCGTTTTACGGGTATATATCTGCACCATGTCCTGCTCAATTACGCTGGTCAGTCCGGCATCGAAGACGAGACCCCACGCCATGTAATCAATTCCGCGCTCATATAAATTGGCGTTTCCGGTTCCGACCTGCGGGTAATAGGGCACGTACGCAATAGAACGAGCCGAACTTGGTATTTGGCAGCCTCCGCTGCTGCTGGCAATTGGTAATCCTGCCAATACATATGGAAAGCTGCTTGCTCCCGCAACTTGATACTCGCCCGTGAGAAGCCGTAGCGCAGCCGGCTGGATAGGGCCTGCAGCTGATACCCATTGGTTGCCTGCGTTCGCCACCGCCCACCGCTTAATTTGGATAGGATAAATGGTAGTCTGGGCCTGGCCACAGGAGTTAAAACCGTAGTTCTGATACCGCGTTTGCTCCTGATAAGTGATAATGGTACTATCCGTCGTAACGCGGCGCCCGATTACCCGGCGCAGCACCCGGGTATCCGTGCAGCTGACCGCCGCCACAACGTCATCTCGGAAGTACCCAAACTCATCACCGGGTTGCACATCGTAAAATAGTCGCGGGCTATATAGCGACTGCTCGAAACGAATTGGCAGCAGGGCCTGCTCCAGTGTTCCACCAGTGGCTCCTCCCAGCCATTGTGGCCCTTCAAGCAGTCCGTACCGACGGCTCAATCGCACAGTTTGCGGGCTGGAACCCGTCACGCTGATAGTCACAACTGAATCTTGCACGCCTGGACTGATGGTTTGCCAACTGCGGCTCACCAATGTGGCGGTACGGGCCGGTTGCGCACTCGCAAGCCAACTGCTGCCAACTGCGGCTCTTGGAAACAGGGTCAGACTGACCGCATCCTGCACGTTGACTTGCGCTAATGCTTCCAGAGTATACCCCATCTGACCAGGCACCCAGCGCAGCAATGCTCCAAACAAATTGTTTTTGCTGCGCGCAAATCCGCCCCGGATACCAGTCGGAATTACCGTCCGCATACGCCGATTGAAGGCGTACACCGAATCACCATTAGCCGCCACGTAAGCCGAATCGACCCGCAACGTGTAGTATTCGCTACTCCCGGTGACTGGTGTAGCCGCATAGGCATATATCAGCCCCGGCCGAAACGGCCGCCACGCCTGCTGCGCGCGGGCTCCCAAAGCACTGAAGAGGAACAGCACGGCCAGCAGTGGCCGCATCCAGACGTAAGCGTGTTGCATACACAGATAGATTGATGTGGAAAGTCACCCGTAAGGTAGTCAGCAACATCAAATTATCCTTATTTTGATTAAACACAGTCTTCGCGCTACAACGCAAGAAGCCCCGCTCGAAATCGAACGGGGCTTCTGTGATGAGCGGAAGACCAGACCTTGGGGCGGCGCAGTCTGGCCTTCCTAGACTCGTAGTCGCACTAGAGCGCGTTAACGAGTTTTGTCAGCTTGCTCTTGTTGTTAGCAGCTTTGTTTTTGTGGATGATGTTCTTCTTGGCCAGACGGTCCAGCATCGAAGACACCTTCTTCAGCAGCTCCTGAGCAGCCGTTTTGTCGGTGGTCGTGCGCAGCTTTTTGATGGCGGTGCGGGTCGATTTGTGCTGGTAACGGTTCAACACGCGCTTGGCTTCGTTGCTGCGGATGCGTTTGAGGGCCGACTTATGGTTTGCCATGAGCAGGAATATATAGGAGCGTTATGCTATGAGTTCTGTGTTTGGGAGGGCAAAGGTACTGCGACGCTGTTATAAATTCAAGCCCCACCAGAAAAATATTGACTGCAAGCCTGTTCTATCCGGCCGGGCTGGGTGCTTCGCAGGCAAAAAAGATGCGTGCATTCATTGTACACTCACATTTTGCTCCCTAAATTAGTATGCATGCCGATTATGTGCACGTTTCATTGCGTTGCCAATGTTCTGCTGCCCCCGGTCCTTGCCCATTCTTTGCCCACGCCATGCCTCTCGTTGCCGAATCCCGCTATCAGCCGCCGTTCTACTTGTTCAACGGTCATTTGCAGACCATTGTGCCCAGCCTGTGGCGCACCGTGCCCGACGTAACCTACGAGCGCGAGCGCCTCGAACTGCCCGACGGCGACTTCCTGAACCTCGACTGGAGCCGCCTGCCCGCCCATCGGCCAACCGATGGCCTCGCCATTGTGTCGCACGGCCTCGAGGGCGACGCTTCGCGGCCTTACGTGCGCGGCATGGTGCGCGCCCT
>NZ_BAAGZM010000447.1:0-3583 GCF_054778495.1 Hymenobacter agri | reverse complement strand
GGCTCCGGCGGCGGTTCCCGCAGCGGCCCCGGCCGCCGCTGAAGCTTCGGCGGCTAGCCACAAGGCCCTGAAAGCCCCGATGATTGGCACCTTCTACCGCAGCAGCGGGCCCGACGTGGCTCCGTTCGTGCAGGTGGGCGACAAGGTGGAGAAAGGCCAGGTTATCTGCATCATCGAAGCCATGAAGCTGTTCAATGAAATTGAGGCGGAAGAAAGCGGCCGCATCGTGAAGGCCCTGGTCGACAACGCGTCGCCGGTGGAGTACGACCAGCCACTGTTTCTGATTGAGTAGTTGCTCCCGTTTGTCATCCTGAGCGCAGCGAAGGACCTTATCATGTCGGAACGAATTGTTCGAACGTGGTAAGGTCCTTCGCTCCGCTCAGGATGACAGGTTTTAACCCTGACCATCCCACCCCCATGTTCAAGAAAATACTCATCGCCAACCGGGGCGAAATTGCCCTGCGCATCATCCGCACCTGCAAGGAAATGGGCATCAAAACGGTGGCCGTGTACTCGACTGCCGACAAGGAGAGCCTGCACGTGAAGTTTGCCGACGAGGCCGTATGCATTGGCCCGCCCGCCTCGAAAGACAGCTACCTGAGCATGCCCAACCTGATTGCGGCCTGCGAAATCACCAACGCCGACGCCATTCACCCCGGCTACGGCTTCCTGAGCGAGAACGCCGAGTTCTCGCGCATCTGCGCCGAAAACGGGATTAAGTTCATCGGGGCCTCGCCCGAGATGATTAACCAGATGGGCGACAAGGCCACGGCCAAGGACACGATGAAGAAAGCCGGCGTGCCCTGCGTGCCCGGCTCCGACGGCCTATTGGAAAGCGCCGAGCAAGGCAAGAAAATTGCTGCCAAAATTAAGTATCCGGTGATGCTAAAGGCCACGGCCGGTGGCGGTGGCCGCGGCATGCGCGTCATCAACTCGGAAGACGAGTTCCAGAAAGCCTGGGACGACGCCCGCACCGAGTCGAAGGCCGCCTTCGGCAACGATGGCATGTACCTTGAGAAGTTTGTGGAGGAGCCCCGCCATATCGAGATTCAGGTGGTGGGCGACCAGTTCGGCCACGTGTGCCACTTGTCGGAGCGTGACTGCAGCATTCAGCGCCGTCACCAGAAGCTGGTGGAAGAGTCGCCTTCGCCGTTCATGACGGACTCGCTGCGCGAGAAAATGGGCGCGGCCGCCGTCAAAGGCGCCGCCAGCATCGGCTACGAAGGCGTGGGTACCATCGAGTTTCTGGTGGATAAAAACCGCGACTTCTACTTCATGGAGATGAACACCCGTATTCAGGTGGAGCACCCCGTGACGGAGGAAGTAGTGGCCTACGACCTCATTAAGGAGCAGATTAAGGTAGCGGCCGGCATCCCGATTTCGGGCAAGAACTACTTCCCGCAGCTGCACGCCATGGAGTGCCGCATCAACGCCGAAGACCCGCGCCACAACTTCCGCCCCACCCCGGGCAAGATTACCACGCTGCACATCCCCGGCGGACACGGCGTACGCGTCGATACGCACGTGTACGCGGGCTACACCATCCCGCCGAACTACGACTCGATGATTGCCAAGCTCATCACCGTAGCCCAGACCCGCGAGGAGTGCATCGTAAAAATGAAGCGCGCCCTGAGCGAGTTCGTGGTAGAAGGCGTGAAAACGACCATCCCCTTCCACCTCGCGTTGATGGACAACGAGGATTTCAAAGCCGGTAATTTCACGACGAAATTCTTGGAGACGTTTGACTTCTCGGTACTGTAATCGAATGCCCGATGGAAGGGTGGGTAGTAGGTTTTTTCGTTTTGGCTGGCTACGCTTGGTGGCTGTATAGCCATCGGGAACTGGGAGGCATACAACTGGCAATGGCTCCCCTCACTTGGGGGCTGTTGTTCATCTTGGTTTCGCTTACCCAGACGGCCGTGATGCAAAACCCCACTGTGAGTGGCTACTACCACAACGCAGCCTGGGTAAGCATGAATGATAATCCTCACCCGGAAAGCTGGCAATTGGAATACAAGGGCGAAAACCTGCCCTTGTATTTAGCGCTGCTTTCGCCCTTTCTGGGCTGGTTGCTGCTACAGGGCTTTACCGAACCGGGAGAATTGCGGGCTTGGCAAAGGCGTCATTTTAAGACGTTAGGAGCTTTCGTATGGCTGGCGTTGCTGTTTCATTCCTGCGACACAGCGCATCGGCAGGAATATTACAACGAGTCTGACCTGCCTGCAATTGGCACTATTAAACCGCAATAAATTGAGCCAGCAAGCTTATTTTTCAAAACTCGTGGCAGTCTTGGGGCTAAGTGTGGGCCTGTTACTTACCTCCTGCACCGATTCCTGCAACGGCAGCATCGAAGCCACGGTGCTGTTTGCCAAGCCCGGGCCGCAGGGCGTGGGCCGCAAAATCTACGTCGACGTGGTGAACAAGCCTGATTTGGGCATTAAGAAAACGCTGCTCTACGAAGGCAAGGAGTTTGGTACATTTCCGCACGTCGTCATCATCAGCGACCCCACCAACAAGTACGCCTCCAACCGCAGCATCTGCTTCTCGAAGTTTCGGCAGCAGGCCGCGGCCACGGGCGGCGACCTGACCGAAGAGGGCCTGCCGGGAATTACGATTACGGAATAGCTGGGCTATCCTGCAACGATTGACGAGGGCCGGAACTCCTGAATAGGAATTCCGGCCTTTCCATTTTATTGATGCGTTTTTTTGTTGTGACGGGTGGGGTACTACTGCTGGCCCTACCAAAACTGAGTGCTGCCCAAACGCCGCCTCCCGTAGCTCGTCCGGTGCGCGATTCGGCTTTCGCCGTGCACCAACTGTTCAAAAAACATCGGCACGCGGCCGAAGGAGCTTTGGGAACCGGTGCGGCTAGCATCGTGGGCATGTTCACCAGCTCGGCGCGGGGCGAGAATGAGCTGGTGAGCGTGAATGCCCTTATTACCCTGGTGGCCACCGTGGTCGGGTTGCGGCAGGCCCTGCGTTACAGCCCCGACCGCGAGCAACTCGTGGTGCGGCAGTACGAGCAGGGCTGGCCCCTGCCGCCCGAGATACGCTGCCGGCTGAAGCCAAAATACTTTCATGCGAAGTATTAAGATTGAGTAAGCTAGCAAGGCAGGCATTCTTAGCTCAGTCTTGATTTTCTGACATTTACCGTAGCCGATACCAGAGGGTGAGCGGGTTTTAGATTATTAAAACGCCCCCGTCGTCCCGTACGGCAGGGGCGTTCAGCTTTTGGGCTACCTTTGCGGCACCAAACTCCCACCCCACCTCAATTACCCCAATACCCTCCTTACCTATGGCACGAGTGGAAATGACGATGCCCAAGATGGGCGAATCCATCATGGAAGGCACCGTCCTGAAATGGCTCAAACAAGTTGGCGACACCATCGAGCAGGACGAATCAGTGCTGGAAGTGGCCACCGATAAAGTTGATACCGAAGTTCCCGCCATTTACGCCGGCGTACTGGCCGAGATTCTGGTGCAGGAAGGCCAGGTTGTGGCCGTGGGCGCGCCCATTGCCATTGTAGAGACCGATGCCGCCGCCGCAGGCGCGTCGGCTCCGGCCGCTGCACCAGCCGCGCCG
>NZ_BAAGZM010000446.1:0-3600 GCF_054778495.1 Hymenobacter agri | reverse complement strand
GCACGGCATCCTGCACCAGCAGGTCGTCGTCGCCCGAGAGCTGGCGGATGTGCGAGGCAAAGCCCTTGGTGGCCGTGAAGCAGGCGCGGGTGTAGGCCAGGTTGCGGCCCACGCCCATGTAGGGCCGGCCGCGCCAGGCAAAGCTGAGGTACTGCGCGGCCGTGAGCAGCGTTTCGTAGCGAATGAGCTGGTTGAGAAAGCCGGGCATCTCGGTATAGGCCGAGAAACCCAGCACGACATCGGCCCCGCCGTTGGCCGCGAAACCGCGCTGCATGAGGCGCAGCCACTGGTTGGTGGCCGGAATGCAGTCGGCATCGGTGAAAAGCAAGCGCGGGTAGCGGGCAGCCTTGATGCCGAGCGTGAGGGCGTATTTCTTGGGCGCGAAGCCGTCGGGCGTGCGGTCGATGGTGACGAGGCGCACGGTGCTGGGGTAGTATTGGGCCAGTTGCTGGGCGTAGAGGTAGGTGTCGTCGTGGCTGCGGTCGTCGATGAGGACAATTTCGAAGGCGGCGGGGTAATCCTGCTTGAGCAGCAGCGGCAGCAGGCGGCGCAGGTTGTCGAGCTCGTTGCGGGCGCAAACGACGATGGACACGGACTCGGCGTCGGGGCCGGGGGCATCGGCGGGCGCTTCGAGGGGGCGGCGGGCGAAGGGCCAGAAATAATAAGCCGCGTAAAACAGCTGCACCAGCACGCACGCCAACAAAAGCCAGAAAAATGGGGACGTGGGTAAGTAGTGAAGCAACAAAACGGCGAGTACGAATGGGCGCGCAAAAGTACGAGGCGCAAAACGGGCGGGTTACCTTTGTGGACTGTAGCACAGCTACGGTTTCAACCAGAACGTCATGCTGAGCTTGTCGAAGCATCTCTACCGCTTCGTTGAGACGTCAGAAATTACTTGCGCGGTAGAGATGCTTCGACAAGCTCAGCATGACGTTCTGGTTTTATTTGCCTCTCCCTCCCGCATGACCTTCGACCTCCTCGCCCAAGACCCCGCCACCAAGGCCCGCGCCGGCCGCCTCGAAACGGCCCACGGCACCATCGAAACGCCCATTTTTATGCCCGTGGGCACGGCTGGCACCGTGAAGGCTGTGAGCCAGGCCACGCTGAAGGACGACGTGCAGGCCCAGATTATTCTCGGCAACACCTACCACCTCTACCTACGCCCGGGCCTCGACGTGCTGCGTGCCGCCGGCGGCCTGCACCAGTTCAACGGCTGGGACCGGCCGATTCTGACCGACTCGGGCGGGTACCAGGTGTACTCGCTGAGCAACACCCGGAAGATTAAGGAAGACGGCGTGAAGTTCCGCTCCCACATCGACGGCAGCCAGCATTTGTTCACGCCCGAGGGCGTGATGGACATTCAGCGCGCGATTGGGGCCGATATTATTATGGCCTTCGATGAGTGCACGCCCTGGCCCTGCGAGTACGACTACGCCGCCCGCTCGCTCGACATGACGCACCGCTGGCTGAAGCGCTGCATCGAGCGCTTCGACAGCACCGAGGGGTTGTATGGCTACGAGCAGAACCTGTTCCCGATTGTGCAGGGCAGCACCTTTAAGGACTTGCGCGTGCGCTCGGCCGAGTTCATTGCCGAGCAGGGCCGGGCCGGCAACGCCATCGGTGGGCTGAGCGTGGGCGAGCCGGCCGAGCTGATGTACGAGATGACGGAAATCGTGTGCGACATCCTGCCCAAGGACAAGCCGCGCTACCTCATGGGCGTGGGCACGCCGGCCAACATCCTCGAAAACATTGCACTGGGCGTGGACATGTTCGACTGTGTGATGCCCACCCGCAACGCCCGCAACGGCATGCTGTTCACCACCCAGGGCATCATGAACGTGACCAACCTGAAATGGGCCACCGACTTCACACCCATCGACCCGGCGCTGGAAGGTGCGGCCAGCACGTTCTACAGCCGCGCCTACGTGCGCCACCTGTTTCAGTGCCAGGAGATGCTGGGGCCGCAGATTGCCTCGGCCCACAACCTGGCCTTCTACCTGTGGCTGGTGAGGGAGGCCCGCAAGGAAATCATCGCCGGCACGTTTGGCCCCTGGAAGGAGCGTATGGTGAAGCAGCTGATGACGCGCCTTTAGAAGTGTTGAATGTTGAGGGTTGAATGTTGAGAGCAGTTCGGCTGATGTGCCAACTGCTTAACTCAGCATTCAACCCTCAAAACTCATAATTACAGAAATGAATATTCTCGATAAATACATCATTAAGAAATTTCTCGCCGCGTTTTTCTTCTCGGTGGTTATTTTGGTATCGGTGATTTGCGTGATTGATTTCACGGAGAAAAACGACGATTTTATTCAGCATAATCTGTCGATGTCGAAAATTATTTTCGGCTATTATATTTTTCTGTTTCCCTATTTCGCCAATCTACTGTCGCCCATTACCATTTTTATCGCGGTGGTATTTGTGACGGCGCAGCTGGCGGCGCGCACCGAAATTGTGGCCATTCTGGCCAGTGGAGTGAGTTTTAAGCGGCTGATGCTGCCCTATGCGATGGGCGGCGCGGTGGTGGGGCTACTCATTTTCGGGCTAATTGGCTGGGTGCTACCGATGGGCAACAAGTCGCGGGTGCAATTCGAGAAAGCGTACATCAAACTGCCGTACCGGTTTCAGGGGCGCAACGTGCACATCAAAATCGGGCCGCGCAGCTACGTGTACATGGAGAGCTATGATAATATTAATAACATCGGCTTCCACTTCGCGCTCGAAACCGTCGACAGCACCATCCTCAAGCGCCGCCTTACGGCCGATGCCATCAACTGGGATTCGACCAAGCACGTGTGGCACCTCTCGCCGCAGCTGATACGCACGTTTCGTGGGCCGCAGGATGAAACGCTGCAAACTGTGGCGGCCCGCGACACCACCCTGAACCTGCTGCCCGCCGACTTCGCCAGCACCTACAAGCTGGCCGAAACCATGACGCTGCCGGAGCTCAACCGCTACATCCGCACCAAGATTGAGCGCGGCGCCGACGACACCCAGATTTACCTCAGCGAGAAGTACGAGCGCTACGCCTACCCCTTCTCCATCATCATCCTCACGCTGATTGGCGTGACGCTGAGCGCCCGCAAGTCGCGGGCCGGCGTGGGTGGGCAAATTGCGCTGGGCTTCGTGCTGGCATTCATCTTCATCATTTTCGTGATGCTGAGCCGCAACCTTGCGCAGGTGGGCAGCATGTCGCCGCTGGTGGCGGCGTGGGTGCCCAGCACGGTATTTTCGATAATCGGGCTGGCGCTGTACCGGTTTGTACCGAAGTAAGTAGCGCGAACTTTTAGTTCGCGTATCGCCGCAACGCGGCGAATCCAAGTTGTACGAGGCCACTTACAGGCTTGCTCCTTCATGCCAATCTCGCCGTGCTGCGGCGATACGCGAACTAAAAGTTCGCGCTTCATTATGCTCCGCGACTACCTCAAGCTTCATTTCATTGTGCTCCTGTGGGGCTTCACGGCCATTCTGGGCAAACTGCTGACGGTGCCGCCGGTGGAGTTGGTATTCTGGCGCACGCTGCTGGCGGCTACGGGACTGGCGGTGCTGCTGGTGGCGCGGCGCATGCCGTGGCGCATTCCGGCGGGGCAGGTGGTGCGGCTG
>NZ_BAAGZM010000445.1:0-3612 GCF_054778495.1 Hymenobacter agri | reverse complement strand
CCGAGCGCGCGGCGGCCCTCACGGCCACCTTTGGCGAGCTGCGCCAGCTGCTGGGCGAGGCCGAGCCGTTAGGCTGAGAATACGCTACTTCCGGCCCTGCTGCGTTTGTGCATAAACCGCGGGGCATTTTTCAATTCGTTTAATTTCAATTAGTTTCCTCCTTTATGGCAACACGCTTACCTGTATACGCTGCCGCACTGCTGCTGGGTAGTTACTGCGCGGCCCCGGCCGCCCATGCCCAGTCTTCGTTCGCGGGCGCACCGGGCGCGGTTATTGGCCTGGCCCACATTATTTCGGCGCAGAAAAAGGCGCACGACGAACTAATTGCCCGTACGATTACGACGGCCACCTATCGAGGGGAAAGCTTTCCGATGAAGCGCTGCCCGGACGATATTATGGCCGGCGATGCTGCCGACCGCATTGCGCAGCTCGAAACTCAGCTTGCCGCCTGCAACAAGGCCCTGCTTGCCGACTCGACAAGCCTCACCTGCCCGGCCGAACAGCAAGCGGCCATCCGGGCCAACCTCAACTATATCAGTGGAGCCCGTCCCGGCTGGAGCCTGCAACCTTACCGTCAGGAATTGAAGTTTTATGTAGCCGAGGACAAACGCCGCGAGCGCATCGCAGCCTCAACGAAAGCCAAATAGCTCCATTCCGACCCATTTAAGTTGATTTCACGCCCGCCTTGCCAGCTACCTGCCGGCGGAGCGGGCGTAATTTTATTCTATGAAAATTATCAGCGTCCGCTTCGCTAATCTCAACTCGCTGCCCGGGCCGTTCCTGATTCGCTTTGATGAAACGCCCCTGGCTGATACCGGGCTGTTTGCCATCACCGGCCCCACCGGGGCGGGCAAAAGCACGCTGCTCGACGCTATTGCAGTGGGCCTCTACGGCCGCGTGCCCCGCCACGACAAGCAGGTGGGCGAGATGGTGAGCCGCCACGCGCCGCACGCATTTTCGGAAGTGGAGTTTGAAGTGTTCGAAACCAACCCCGACACCGGCGCGGTGGGCCGCGTGCGCTACCGCTCGCGCTGGGAAGTGAAGCGCAAAACCCGCGGCGAGGACAAGGGCGGCCTCGGCCAGGATGCCATGACGCTGGTGCTGAGCCCCGCGGGCACGGCCGTGGTGTCGGGCAAAGACGCCGTACCGGCCCGGGTGAGCGAGGTTTCGGGACTCGATTTTGGGCAGTTCGAACAGTCGGTGCTGCTGAGCCAGGGCAAATTTGCCCGCTTCCTGCACGCCCCCGAGAAGGAGCGCAGCGCCCTGCTCGAGAAAATGACCAACGTGGGCATCTACTCGCGGCTGAGTGTGGCGGCCTACGAAAAGGCCAAGGAGGAAGAACTGAAAACCAAGCTGCTGCAGGCCCGCCTCGACGCCACCCGCCTGCTAACAGAGGAAGCCCGCGCCGCCCTCGAAGCTGAGCTCGACGAGCTGCACCAACTGGCCGAGCAGCACTACGAAGAAAACCAGGACCTGACTCTGGGCCTGACCTGGCGCACGATTCTCGACCAGCTTGACAGCCAGCTGCGCAACACCGAGCGCGAAGCCGAGCGCCTGCGCCACGACGAGGCCACCCTGCAGCCCGAGTTTGCCCGGCTCGAGGGACATTTGCGCGCGGCCGTTGTCGATAAGCCGATGGCCCTGGCCGCCGCCGCCGCGCAGGAGCTGCAACTCCTTGAACAGAACCTGCTGGCACTGGAGCAGGCCCAGCCTGCCCTTGCCCACGTCGCAGAGCTGGCCGACGGTGCCCTTACCGCTGCGCAGAAAGCCCACGCCACGGCCGAAAGCGCCGAAGCCGAGCGGCGCCCGGTGCTCACCAAAGCGCGCGAAACCGATGTTGCCTTGGCAGCCGCCGCTACTCAGGTGGCGAAAAGCGAAAAAAGCTACGAAGCTGCTCAGGATGAATACCAGCGCAAACAGGCGAACGTACAGCAACAGAACAAGCACCTAAATACACTAGCCGACCGAAAGGCCACGCTGGAAGCTTGGCTGCTGGCCCACAACCACGAAAATGACCTGACGCTGGAGCTCGGCGAAATCAAACGTCAGCTACTGGATTTGGAGGGCGTAACCACGCCGCAGCGGACCTTGGAAACCCGCCAGGAAGAACATCTCAAAGCCCTGCAAACCGCCGCCGACGACCTCAGGCGCCTGCAACGCGCCGAAGCCGACGCCTTGACCGAACAGCAGCGGTTGGTTGCGCAGGGCCGCCCTTCGCGGGCCGAGCGCGACGCGCTGCTCGCCGGTACCGATACTGCCGCGCTGACCCAGCGCGAAGCCGACCTGACGGCGCAGCTCTACCTCTGCCAGCGCCTGCTGCCCTTGGCCCAGACCGCGCTGACTCAGCAAGCCCGCGTGCAGGAAATCGACCAGCAACAGGCCATTCAAGCCGAAGCCCTGCGGCGGACCGAAACCGATTTTGACCACCTCAAAACCCGCCACGCCGATGCCCAGCGCTTGCTCGAAAGCTACCAGCGCGAGCTGCGCATCCATCAGGCGCTGGCCGACCTCAACACCCACCGTCATCAGCTGCGCGACGGCGAGCCCTGCCCCCTGTGCGGCGCGCTGGACCATGCTTTCGCCGCCGATTTTACCGCCGAAGCCGGGGAGCAGGAACAACGAGTAGCGCAGCAGCAAGCAGTTATCAGTCAGCTGGAAGGCGAGCTTCGTACCGCCGACCAAAACTTGGTGCGGCAGCAAACCGAGCAGCAGCAGCGCCTGCTGCGCCGCCGCGAGGCTGCCGAAGCAGTGGCTGTAGCACAGGCTCAGGTAAACGAACTAGCTATAGGCATGGTGCCGGCGTTGGCCGACGCGTTGAGCCTGGCAGCAATTGAAAAACGCCTAGCCGAAACCCGTACCAACCAGACCGCTGCCGCCGCTGCCTGCCGCCGATTAGCCGATTTGGACAAGCAGCTAGCCGACTTAAAGGAGCAGTACACCGAAGCGGGCACCGCTGCCATTCGGGCACGCGGCGACGCCGCCCTGGCAGGCCAGCGCCACGAAACTGCCCAAGCTCAGCTGGCCGAACTGAAAAGCGAGCTGGCCGACTACCGCGAGCAAGCAGCCAACTACCGCCAGATTATTCAAACCCTGTTGCGCCCGCACGGTCTGATACTGCCCCCGGCGCAGCCCTACGACGGAATTTTGGCTACGCTGGGCGAGCGCGCCAGTGCCTTTGTGCAGCAGCGCGAAGTCCTCACCGCTCTCAACGAAGACATCGCCCGGCAAGAGGCGCAACTGCAATCGCAGGGCCAAGTGCTGGCCGAGCAGCAGCGGCTGCTCGCCGCAAATGAGGCCGCGCTGGCAATGGAGAAGGCCGACTTGGAGCAGCAGCGAAGTGCTCGATTGGCTGAATACGCCGGCCCTGACCCGGCCGGCGAGCTAGAACAGCTGCAGCGCAACGTACAGGAGGCTAACCGGTTGCTCCAGCTTACTCAGGCTGAACAAAATGCCCGGCAGCAGTTATTAGCGAAGAACCGCACCCTGTTCGCGCAGCTTCAGCAGCAACAGCGGCAGGCGCTTACCACTGCCGATGCCCGCCAAACCGAACTGGCGGCTGCCCTCGCCAGCGCCGGCTTAGCTACGGCCGCCGAGGCCCGCGCCCTGCTGCTG
>NZ_BAAGZM010000444.1:0-3613 GCF_054778495.1 Hymenobacter agri | reverse complement strand
GCGCATGCACGCAGCCCGAATTAAAATTTGCATCGACCGACATAATCACAGAACCATCCTCACTTAGACCACCGCCTAGTAATTAATGAATAATACACTTTTTGTATGTACTTGCCCCTTGTCAAATATCCAAAGCAACACGTTCACTGAACTCTTTGATCAACGCAAAGTCGGACTCCCCTAGCTTTCCTTGCTGGGCACGATAGCGTGAAACAAGTTGTTTCGCAACCGTGAGCTTCAGTCGGGCCGTAGGCGGCCGGCGAGGATACCTTGTGTAATAGAAGTGCTTTATCTGCTCTATTGAATGCTCAAAGGCGATGCATACGCCGAATACTTGAGCTTCCTTTTCTGTCAGACTCATTAAGAACAGGCGTTCTTCCATGAGTTCGGTGTGTGTGGCCATGTCCTTCGTCAGCTTGGTAAGCATTCGGCTTAATGGATTCACTTCCGAGGCAAGTATTTCACAGAGTCTAGTAGTGTTATAGCACTGCCGAATCTTAGTCATGGATTTTTGCTCGGTCTCAAACCGTACCTCCCCACGGAAATATAGCCGCATTTCGGCTAGGTCAGAAGCAGTAAGCGAATCACGAAAGTTCTGATTTTTAGATAGTTCAAATTCAGAATCCTTCAGGTATATCTTGCTGTATTCCTTGCATTTACGTGTCTTTACATCTTTGTCGAAGGTTAGTGAGTTGTCATTCCTAAAGTCCTGAATTCTATAGAACGTGTTGACATGAAGCAGTTTCATTACTTGTAGGAACCGTTGTCCTGTCGTAGGCATTGATATGTCTCTACCGGGATGCAAGAGAGTAGCGTTAGCACTATCTAGTGAGTCTAGATGAATCATATCGAGACGATTAACCTTCTCAATTGCTGTTTGCAACGTGTTTATATTCAAGAACTCAGGGTATCGTCTGCCTAGTGTTTTGGAAGTAATACTTAGAAAGGCTTCGCCCTCTCCGCCGTTTGCTGTCTTGTCTACTCGGATTAGGTTCACACCCGGCACATTGATTTCCTTTGAAGTCAACTGTAAAAGCTTGATTCCACTGGCTGCTTCATGAGTTTTGAATGCGTCTTCATGCAATTGGGCTACATGTTGTAAAGGCACAGTGAAGTTGATTTCATCAAATTTTTGAAAAATATTTCAATTGTTATAGGATAATATTAAAGTATTGTTTTATATTATTGCTTGTTTTACTTATAGCTTATTTGATAGTCTGTGAAGCAGTATATGCTTCGAGGTAAAGGCGCACTACTGTACTAAGCTGCGTGCCGCTTTGGCGGGCCTTTTCATGTGCGTCCAAGCGTAGCTGTTGCGGTACTCTCACTTTGAGTTGGGCATTTTTCGTCATAAGGTGATTTGATAAATAATGAATGGGTACACGGTTTTACCAATCATAGGGGACAGCACCCCGAAACAAAAAAGCATTTCAGCGAAAACGAACAAAAAATCCCTAACCTTTGAAGGTTAGGGATTAAATATTTGATGTACAGACGTTTGCCTTGGGTCAGGCGTTGAAAGCATCTAATAGCTTCTGGGCAGCGTCTGATTCGCCTTGCAACGCGTTTTGGTATTTGCGGAAGCTCCGAGGGTCAGAATGGTTGGACCAACGCATCACGAAGTGCTGCTGAGTGCCCATTTCTATGCACATGGTCACGAAGGTTCTGCGGGCTGTATGCGTCATTATCCATGCCCACTTCGGTTTTGTTGTCGGGACTTTTGTCTTTCCGATTGAGTAAAGCTGAGTGATGGGAGTCAACAAGCTGGGTACATGTTGAGCGAGTGCTTTCATCACGTCTTTCAGCACGCGATTATATTCCTGATTGCTTACGCTAATAGGTCGGGAGCCGATTTCGGCAAGTATTCGTGCTGCCGTTGGAAACAATGGCACGGCACTGAAGTCGTCCGTTTTGTTAATATTTATCCGCACCGTTTTGCCATCTATATGAGTAGAATTCAACCTTACCACATCTGAAACTCGCAGGCCAGTCCAGCATTGCAGCAAGAAGAGTTGTTGTACTCGGTGCATACGAGGGTGTCCGGTGAGGTCGAATGCTTCGAGTGCCTTCAGTTCATCGGTACTAAGCGTTATCACCACCAAGTTCTTTGTTGCCTTCACAGCGTGTTTGGGCTTCAGTTCTTTGTAGTGGAACCCTAGCGACTCTTTGTAGCTTTCCAGAAACTTCTTCATGGCAATAACCCGGCGTTCAACAGTCGTGTTGTGAAACCCCTTTTCGGCAGTAAGCCACGTTTGGAAAGCATCGAAGTCGGGAATAGTCAAGGTCTCCAAATCCCATTCTTGGCCTTTCGCTTCGAAGTATAAGTGCAAGTTTTGACGCAAGGCCGAATATGCTTTCAGGCTGTTCGGCTTCACATCCTTTGTCCGAATGAAGCTTTCTAACGCCTCCATGACGTTCGTGCGCTTGGCTGCTTCTTCAGTATCAGCCGGGGCTTTGAGTGCCTCATACTGAGCCTTCAGATATAGAATAGTGGGCTTGTCACCATGCTGCTGGATATGGGCTCGGATAATCGTGTCCAAATTGTTTTTAACAGTCTTCAAGTGGGCATTTGCTTTGCCCACGTTGTCCACGCCATCTGGCCGAATTTCTTGCTTAACGTCGTTCCAGAAAGTTTTGGGCACACGGTATCCAGTTGCAAACCACGATACATCGCCGCCATAACTGTATTGAGCTACGATACTTCCTAAGCGGGTAGCCTTGCTTTCATTAACAAAGCGAAGTTTCGTTTCTGCGGCGTTGCGGGTCTGGGCTGGCTTGTTCTTCATCTTACGGTGTGCTGTGTTCTTACACAGTTATCACACAGTAAATCTAGCAGAATCCAACGGAGCAATAGCTACCTATCTTAATAACAACCCCACTGAAGGCAATTGAAAGGCATTTTCTGATGAAACCAGAATATTTTAGGACCATGATGGGGAGTCCAGTCCACGCTACCTCGATAAAAGGCCGTTTCCAAGCAGGAAACGGCCTTTTTGTTTTGCCGCCAGCTTCCCGGCATAAGTGCGGCCAGCAGAGACAGAAGGGCGTGGTTCGCTGTATGTGGCAAATGGGGGGCGGCGTATTTCGGCCGGCGGGTGCAGTAGCGCTGGAAACCAGTCATCTGAGTACGCAATGGGGCGCAACTGGCCCGCCGAGCTACTGTACCAGAGTGAGATGTACCACCGCAGCTTGCCATGCTCGGAGCCGACGGGCGCAGCAGCTTGCATGCCGTTTCCGACGAGTAATGGTGGCGGTATGGTGAGAACGAAGCGCCCTCACCGCACTATCGCCTGCTTGCTGGCCGAGCGGCCGAATTTGGTGGGGAAATACACCAGCTCGGCCCGTGCCGGATTGATGGTATACTGGCCCCGAAACCGGGGCTGGAGCGCGATGCGGAACTCGTGCCGGCCCACGGGCAGCTCATCGATGAAGATGCCGGTTTGGTGGCGCAGGTACTCGCGGTGGGTTTCGATGTAATTCGGCGCGGCCGGGTCGCCGTAAGAGCAGCCGGCCGGAATGGGCACTTCGAGCAGCACGTAGCGGGCGGCGGCTTTCACGTCCACGGTCACTACCAGCTCGGCGGGCTGGCCGGCGCGCAGCAGCACGCGGGTGC
>NZ_BAAGZM010000443.1:0-3615 GCF_054778495.1 Hymenobacter agri | reverse complement strand
CCCGGGCGTGGCCGTAGAGCAGCCCGGCCGACAGCGAATCGGCCCGCACCACTTCCACGAAGCTCACTCGCCCCGCCTCGTCGAGCGGCAGCGTTTGGGCGCTGGCCCCAGGGGCGGCCAGCAGCAGGCAGGCAAGCAGGCACAAGGCAGCGAACGAATACATGAATCCCAGCAGAAAAAGGTGAGAAAAGCACAGATAGCGCAGCCATTAAGCCGCGTCGAGAGTGGCCGCCGTGCCGGGTGCAGCCGAAGTATCCGGCCGGGACCCGCGGCGCACACCGCTGCAACGAGGTGCGCGCAATACCCCAGCGGCGCCTGGCACGGCGGCCCCGCTCCCACTCAATACTTGTAGATAAACGCCACGCCCAGTGTGGTCTGGCTACGCTCGCCCTGGCCTAGGGCATTCTCATAATAAGCGCTGGAAGCCAGGTCGTAGCGCAGCTCGGGTTTCAGCAGCAGCTTGCCGGCCCCCAGCGTCACGGGAGCCGTGAGCGTCACGGACTGGTTGCGGGTTTGCAGGTAGCGCACGGCGTGCTGGTCTTCAAAATACTCGTAGCGCAGGCCCAGCCCTACTACGTCGCAAAAGGCATAGTTGGTGTAGAGGGCCACCCCGCCCCAGTCGGGCGTGGTGCTGCCGTATTTTTCCGAGCAAAAGTTCGTTTCGGCACTCGACTCGGTGTTGAAGCTGTAGCGGCCGTAGGCGGCATTCAGGCCCAGGTAGAACTTGGGCGTCACTTGGTAGTTGGTCGTCAGGTCGAAAAGCTGGCGGGTGTAGTTGCCGCAGCCGTTGGGCAGCGCGCCGCTGCTCACCAGCGAGTTCAGGTAGGTGTCGTCGCCGTAGCCGCCAATCCAGTTCAGGTACACCGTCCAAGTGGGCAGGGGCTTGCACACAAACTGCCCGACCAGCGACTTCTGCTTGTTGTCGTCGGTGAGGTTGTCCCAGTTGTTCACTACGCCCAGCATCAGCGAAGTGCGGTCGTTGAAGGCGTAGTTGGTTTTGAGGCCGACGTGGTAAAAAGGTCCGTTGTTAAACAGGTTCGACAGCGAGTAGTGGTAGTTCAGCGGCGCATCAATCACCTCGTAGCCGATGTGCGTGCCGAACTGCCCCACCGTGAAGCTGAGCTTTGGCGTGGCCCGGTACGTGAAATAGGCCTGCTTAATGGCCGCCGACGTGCCATACAGCGCCGCCCCGTAGGGCGACTGCGGCCGGTAGCCATTCAACACCCCGGCCGTGTTGCCGAAGTTGCCCAGCTCGGCGTTGGGCCCAAAGGTGAGGTCGACCACCATGTCAGTTTTACAGCTGGCGTAGCCCACCTTCACCTGCACCAGGCCCAGCGCAAACTGGTCAGTAAGCCGGTCGAAGGCCCGCCCGGCCAATTGGTCTACCCCTAGCAGGTTGCCCGACTTGGGCCGGTTGAACGCCGTGAGGTAATAAGAATCGAGGTAGCCCGAAATGGAAAGCTTGCCGGTATCGGTCGAATCAGTCTGGGCAAAGGCCAGCGAGCCCGAAAAGATTAGCAACAGCGAGAGTAATGTTTTCTTCATGAGCACAGAAAAAAAGTTGACAAATCAGACCTGCTACCCGGCAAAACTTCGAAGCTTTTTTACCTCAAACTCACCTGTATTTTTAGATGCCTATTACATAAAATACTACCTCAAAACCACAACACCCCCTCTCATCACAGGGCATTTTCCAACAATCGATAGCTAATTATCAGATATACCCCCTGGCATTTCAACCGCTTATCATATTTTTTGTGATTTTTTCAAATCTAGTTGTCGCGATTTTTAAATCCGCGCATTTCCTGTGTTATCATTATGTTACCAACACGACATATGTACTTGAAAGTGAACGCGCAAACGTTGGCACCTATGCTTTAAACCCTCTCACAACTATTCACTAAAAACCCGCAACAGGCCGTGTAATGCCGGTTTTCGTGGTGCGCGGCAGCGGTGAGTAGCACAGACGGGCCCCGATGCGGCGGCATCTTTGCGTAACCGTAGAATGAGCCGAAGTTTTTCGGTTGTCTACCACCCTGGATTTATGCAGCTGCCTCCGCTGCGCCTGTTTTCGCTTTCGTCTCCATGCCCGATTCTCGTCCGGCCGCGCCTTCGCGGGCCACGCTGCTCACCGCTTTTGCGCTCGTTTACCTCATCTGGGGCTCCACTTATCTGGTGATGAAGTTTGCCGTGGCCAGCATGCCACCGCTACTCATGGCCGGCACGCGCTATGGGCTGGCCGGCGGGCTGCTCTATGGCTTCATGCGCTGGCGGGGCGAGCCCGCCCCCACCCCGCGCGGCTGGGCCTACGCGGCGTTTATCGGCGTGTGTTTGCTGGGCTTCGGCAATGGCGGCACCACGCTGGGCGTGATGTACCTGCCCAGCGGCATCACGGCGCTGCTGGTGGCCACGGTGCCCATGTTTCTGGCGGTGCTGGGATGGCTGAGCGGCATTTCGCCGCGGCCCACCAAGTGGGTGTCGCTCGGGTTGGGCGCGGGCATGGCGGGCATGTACCTGCTGGCGGCGCACCCCACGGCCACGGCCGTGAAAGTGCCGGGCCACCTGGGCCTGGGCATCGGGGTGGTGCTGCTGGCCTCGCTGGTGTGGTCCATTGGCTCGCTCTACGCCAAAAACCACCAGCCGGCGCAGTCGCCCTTCACCTCGGGCGGCATGCAGATGCTGTGCGGCGGCGCGGCCATGCTGCTGGTGGGCTTGGTGCGCGGAGAGGCCGACGGCTTCACGCTGGCGCAGGTCACTACTAAGTCGTGGTGGGCGTTTGCCTATCTGGTTACGTTCGGGTCCATCGTGGCGTTTTCGGCCTACATCTGGCTGCTGCGGGCCGTCGAGCCCGCCCTGGCCGGCACCTATGCTTTCGTGAACCCGGTGGTGGCCGTGCTGCTGGGCTGGGCCTTCGCCGGTGAAGTGCTTAACCCTCAGATGCTGGGCGGCGCAGCTCTTATTGTGCTGGCCGTGGGCCTAGTGGTACTGGGTGGTAAAAAAATTGCACCAAAATAATAGTGCAACCGTTTGCTCGGGTGTTACGTATGGGCGTACCTTAGGCTTTTACTCCCACCAGCCCGCTATGTCAAACCAAACTACGTTACCCGATATCCAATCTGCGCGCGATGTGCAGGCGCTGGTAGATGCCTTCTACCACAAAGCCAACCACGACGAGTTGCTGGCTCCGGCCTTCCAAGCCGCCGCGCACGTGTACTGGCCCCGCCACCTCATCAGCTTCTACGAGTTCTGGTCGTCGGAGCTGCTCTCGGCCCGGCCCAATTCCGCGCCCCGCCCGGTGCCCGCGCACCTGGCGCTGCCCCGCTCCACCTCGCACCAAAACCGCTGGGTGCAGCTGTTCGATGCCGCCGTGGAAGAACAGTTTGCCGGCCGTTGCGCCGGCCGCGCCAAATCGGTGGCCCGACAGGTGGCCGCCGCGCTGGCCGAAGGCATGCCCCACTACCACCCCCTGCCCGTCGATTAATTCCCGCTTTCCCCGCCTGCAATCCACCCAATAGCAACGCCCCCGGGCTGGCCGTCACACGACGAGCCGCCCGGGGGCGTTTTGCTTTTTGGCTGAAGAAGCCGAATTACCGGCCCCGGTGGTCGGGCTGCGCG
>NZ_BAAGZM010000442.1:0-3615 GCF_054778495.1 Hymenobacter agri | reverse complement strand
TTATCACAGGAAAATCCCTCTTGGATGCTTTCGCCAGCAACCAGGAGGGATTTTTGCTTTACGACCCTTTTTAATACTTAATAAGGAAATTACTACTGACGTGAATTTGCAGGCTTATGCTCTATTCTCATTGAGAAAGCCCGTAATTTTGAAGTTGATTATTAACTGAATTATCTGTGCAAGTTGCTCCGGCGCGTTATAGCCGAAATATTGATTGGATTACAGTATTGCTTTATACCTTACTGGTAGGGCTGGGCTGGGTGTGTATTTATGCTTCGAGTTATTCACCGGATGCTCCTAGCAACCCATTGAGTGTTCTGAGCTTTGATAAGCTTATGGCATTCAACTGGTTTAAGCAGTTGTTGTGGATTGGGACGGCGCTGGTACTGATTGTGGTACTGCTGGTGGTGGATTACAAGGCATACGATACGCTTGCGTATGCGCTGTATGCGGGGATGATTGTGCTGCTGTTGGTGACGATGGTGGTGGCGCGGCCAATTGCAGGGTCGAGGTCTTGGTTAGAATTGGGGCCGGTACGACTGCAGCCAGCTGAGTTTGCCAAGTTTACGACGGCGCTGGCGGCTTCACGGTTTATGGCGAGCATTAATTTGCGCTACCAGAACTGGCGCGACCAATTGGTGCTGGCGGGAATTACGCTGCTGCCACCGCTGCTGATTGTGGCTTCGAATGAATCGGGGCAGGCATTGGTTTTTGGGGCATTTTTGCTGGCTTATTTCCGGGAGGGAATGTCGCCGCTCATTCTGCTGCTGCTGGCCGCGGCGGGAGTGATTTTGTTGCTGGCGCTGCTGGTGCCAAAGCTGTGGCTTGTGGTAGGCTTCAGTGGGGTATTGCTGGCTGTATTGGGCCTGAACCGCCGGGTATTGCGGCATCATTTGCCCTTGGCAGTGGGCGTGTGGCTGGCCGTGATTGGGATGGTATTAGGGGTTGATTTCTTTTACAACAAAGTGCTGCAACCCCACCAGCGGCAGCGAATCGAGATTCTGCTCAATCCTTCATCTGACCCCTTGGGGAAGGGCTGGAATGTGACGCAGAGCAAAATTGCCATTGGGTCGGGGGGCTTGGTGGGAAAGGGCTTTTTGCAGGGTACCCAGACGAAGTTTGATTTTGTGCCCGAACAGAGTACCGATTTTATTTTTTGCACAGTAGGGGAGGAGTTCGGCTGGGCGGGTAGCCTCGTGGTGCTGGGCTTATACCTGACGCTGCTGTGGCGGATTATTTACGTGGCTGAGCGACAGAAATCGGTGTTTGGGCGAACGTACGGCTACTGCGTGGCGTGCGTGCTTTTTTTCCACATCACAGTGAACGTGGGGATGACCATCGGCTTGGCTCCGGTGGTAGGGATTCCGTTGCCGTTTTTTAGCTATGGTGGGTCGTCGCTCTGGTCATTCACCATTCTGCTGTTCAGTCTGCTGGCATTGGATGCGTATCGCAAACAAGATTTGGTGCGCTAATGGAAGGCGCACGGGTACCGAGCTGGGTATGGGTGGTGCTCGTATTAGCGCACCTGCTAGTATTCGGCTGGGCACTTAGAAGTGGGCATTGGAATTTTCCGGATTCGGGGCGCTACCGGCAAGCCGCCGTTAACCTAGGGCAACACGGCCAGCTATACGCCCGGGAGTGGCCTCAGACTGAGCCACAGGGGCAAGCGGTTCAGGAATTCAGCATTCGCCCGCCTGGCTACCCGGTAGTGTTGCTGGGATTGAATAGCGCCACGGGAAGCCCCTGGCTGATACTGCTGGTGCAGAATGGGCTTAGTCTCCTAGTGCTGGCCGTAGTTTTGAAGAGATGGGCCCGGCGTGCGCGCCCGCTAATGAAGCATTGGCTAGTCGCCGTTGCCCTAGCGCTTACGTTTCCGGCACAACTGATTTACGCAAATGCGGTGATGAGTGAAATCATGCTGCAAAGCGTTTTGCTGGGCTTGGTGGGCTTTGTGCTCGCATTTTGCCGCACTGGTTGCTTGCGCGATTGGCTGGGCGCAGCTGCTGCCGTAGTGGCTGCGCTGCTACTGAAGCCGGTATGCAGCTTGCTGGCCCTGGCGTTAGGGATGGGGGGACTGGTGCTGGCCTGGCAGCGCAAGCGCTGGATGCTACTGGTAATTGGTTGGTTGCCGCTGTCGGTTGCTGGCTTGTACATGAACTGGAATTGGCAGCGCACGGGGTATTTTCATTTTTCCAGTATCACGGAGATAAATATGCTGCATTATAATGCGGCTGGCGTGGTGCGACAGGTAGCGGGCACGGCTGCTGAGGAAGCCTGGGTTGCGGCGGTACTGCGCCGGGCAAATGCGCAACGCAGCTTTGCCAGTCGGCAGCAAGTAATACAACGCGAAGCCGGAGCCGTACTGAGAAAATATCCATTGGTATACGCCCGACAGCACGTGCTGGGAATGGGGGCGTTTTTTCTCGACCCGGGCCGCTTTGACGTGAGTGAGTTTTTAGGTGCCGCGCCGCTGGCGGGAGGAGGATTGCTGGCGCAGGCGCGAGCGGGTAAGCTGTGGCAGGCCATCGGGCAGTTGCCGTGGGGCATGCTGAGCCTGCTAGTGGTGGTGGTGCTGGCAAATATGGCGCGGCTGCTACTGGCCGCACAAGGTTTTCGAAAATTGGGGAGCGGCACAAGAACGGAGCGAGTCGGGCGCTGGCTGGCCGTTGGCTTACTGGCGTATCTGGCTTTGCTAACCGGGCCGCTGGGCGCGGCGCGCTTCCTGATGCCCGCCTGGCCCTTGCTGCTGGGCCTGGCTCTGGAAGGTGTACGCGTTTCTGCTAGGCCTGTAACAGCCGTTGCGAACGCGTGAAAATGACCGCGAGCAGAGCGCAGAAAACGGGCGCTGCTAAATAACCCATGCGGCCAAGGTCGCCGGACAGCAGCAGGTGGGCGCCAACTACAGCCAGCAAGGCGGCTTCGGCAACGCCGAACCTGGCGAAAGGACTGACTATGGCCGGCTTACGCAACTGCCGTATTAAAACCAGCAGAGGAATAAAGGTGAACAGCCCAAAAATGCTGAGCAATTCGCCGAAGCCTTTGATGGAAGCGGCCCGCAGCAGCGAATAGCGGATGTTCTCGGCGTGTGAAAGCGCATTGGCTACCGATTGGTCGGCACCTATTCCCAATTGGCTATCGATAAGCTGATGCGCGGTGAAAAGCAGGCCTAGCCCCACCGTCAGTGCCGCAAGCTGCCGAGACCAGGGGAGGGCGGGGCGGGCAAACCAGAGCAGCCACGGCACCAGAAACAGGAATGATTCTTTGGCCAAGGGGCCAAGCACGAGGGCTAGCGCAATGGCCCAGCCCCCACCGGGGCCACGCCGGAACCCGTAATAACCCAAGCCAAAAATGAGCAGATAAAGGCTGTCGGTGAGGGGTAACCCCGCTGCGTATTCCGCCCAGCGACTGCTGAGCACGGCCAGCATGGCCAATGCGGCCGCAACCGGTACCGCGCCGGCCAGCCTGGCGGCGTTGTACCAGCAGGCACCGGCCGCGCCCAGCAGCAGGCAATTCACCAAATAGAACCCGAAGCGGAGCGGCCATTGGCCGGCTGGCCGTTGGGGCCATACTTTGGCATACAGCCGGCTGATGGGAGCCGCCGCCGCGGCCGCCGCC
>NZ_BAAGZM010000441.1:0-3618 GCF_054778495.1 Hymenobacter agri | reverse complement strand
GCCGTCGGCGGCCGCGTCGCCATCGGCGGGGCGGCCATCGGTAGTGGGTTTGGCGCCGGCCGTGCGCTGGTACAGCGCGTAGCGGTGCTGGTTGAGGTAATCGGTGTAGAGGCTGGCCAGCAGCGAGTGCAGAATGGGCCGCGCCGGGAACGTGGCCGTTTTCACCTCCGCTTCGAGCAGGGCAATGGCTTTCTCGTCGGCATCGTCCTGCTTGGCATTCAGCAGGCGGATTTTGTAGAGCAGGGCCCGCACGTAGGCTGGATTGTCGCCGGATTTTTTGGCCTGCTGATAGATGGCCTCCACCAGCGGTGCGGCGGTGGTTGTCTGGTCTTTACGCAGCAGCGCGTCAATTTTTTTCCAGCGGGCGGCGTAGGTACCGGGCGGCACGGGCGCGGCCGAGTCGGCGCGAAACAGCATGGTCAGGAACAGGCAGGCAAGCAGGAACAAGCGCATGGGCAACGGGAAAGGCAACGAACGGTTGAGGCAATAAAGATGCCTGTGTCCGATTTATTGCACATCAACCCGAACAATTGCCCCATTGTCCGCCCATCAACGATGAACACCTGATGAAGCCGCCAGCTATATTTGTAGCTGCATTTTAACGCCGGAAATTCCGGCGGCTTTTTTTATTCATCCTTTCCATGAAAAACCTTTTTACCGCTTTCGGCCTCACGGCCGCTCTGGCAGTGGCCGCCACCGCGGCGCACGCCCAATCAACCGTTAGCATCGGGCCGCGCCTGGGTGTGAATATGGCCACCGTTGCCACCAGCGGCGATGATGCGAACAGCACCAAACCGGACTATACGTTCACGCCGCAGGTAGGTGTGTCGTTCGACATGCAGTTTGGCAGCAGGTTCGCCTTCCAGCCCTCGCTGCTTTTCAGCCAGAAAGGCTTCAAAACCGAAGAAAGCGGCACCGAGTCCTTCAATGGCATCACCGTTACGTACACTGGCAATAGTGTAGCGCACATCAACTACCTTGAACTGCCCCTGAATTTTGTGTTCACCACGGGCGGCACCGAGGGCTTCCAGGTATTTGCCGGGCCCTATCTGGCACTGGGCGTGGGCGGCAAGGCCACCTACAGCTACACCGTCAAAGACAACCAAGGTATGTTCAACATGAGCGACTCGGGCTCGTACCCGGTGAAATTTGCCAACCAGGAGCCCAGCAACAGCAACGGCAACTCGTTCTACGTGCGGCAGTTCGATGCGGGCCTGAACGCGGGCATGGGCTACCGGAAGGGCCCGGTGCAGGTACAGCTGGGCTACGGCCTGGGCCTGGCCAACCTCGTACCGCTCAACAGCAATGGCTCCGACAGCGGCAACACGGCCCGCAACCGGGTGTTGCAGCTGTCGGCCAACTATTTCTTCGGCATCAAGTAGCACCGGTCCATGTGCATAAAAAAACGCGCGGCTTGAAGTAGCCGCGCGTTTTTTTATGCACATGAATATGGACTGCGGTGCTTACGCCGCCGCCGAGGCCGCATTGCGCGCGCTGATGCCTTCGAGCACAGCCTCGGCCTGCGCAATGTGCCGCTGAATGTGCACCACCAGAAATTCCAGCTGGTCGGTGAGGCGCAGCAAAATCAAGGGAAACAGCGGGTTGGGAATGCGGACGGCATTGGCATTCACCTGCCGCGCCAGCAGCACCAGGCGCAGCAGCTCGTCAATCTGCCGGCTAAATACTTCGGCCACGGTGCGCGGCAGGCGCGTGCCCGTAGGCGCGTAGCGCCGGGGCGAGGTCAGGGCTTTCTCGCTGGCGGGCCGGCGCATGGCCTCAATAAACTTGCGGCCAATGAACCCCTGCTTAGCCTCGGCGGCCGGCTTGGAGCCCCGCGCCTGGGCGCGCTTGATGCGGTTGGCAATCAGCGGCAGGTAGTGGCCGCCCACAATGTTGAGGTGTTCGAGGCATTGCCCGGCGCTCCAGCGGCCCGAGCCGGGCCGGCGGTTCAGCTCTTCGGCGCTCAGTGGACGAAATCGCTGCTGAGCCACCACGCGCAGCTTCAGCAGGTCGAAGGTGAGCTGGTCGAAGAAATCGGAGGTGGCGCGAACGGCGGCGGGCATACAAGCGGAGGCTAACGAATGATAAACATACGCCGAAGCGGGCGATTTTGTGCACCGGCCAGCGCACTACCCGGCCGCAATTGCCCGGGGCTCGGTATCTTGCCGGCATGGTGAAACACAGTTTTTGGTATGCGAGTGCCGCAATGGCATTGTTGAGCAGTGCACCGGCCGGCGCCCAGGCCGTGCCCAACCCCGGCGAGCGGGTTGAAAGCCTGATTACGTTCGGGGCGCAGTCCGACAAGCAGTGGGGCGACGACGACTTCACGCAGACGTTCTTCTTCCTCGTGCCCGAGCGGCAGCGCACACCCGTTTATATTCGGGTGTGGGACCCCGACTGCGGCGGCAAAAACGACGACCTGAAGGGTGCCGCCAATACCACCACGTCGTTCAGCCTCTACGGCGGCCCTGGCACCTTCAGCGGCCCGCAGGCGCGCGACCCGCGGCCAACCAACCCGGTGCCCTCCGGCCGCCTGCTCAAAAGCCAAACCTTTGGTAGCGAGCCGCAATACGATGGCAAGTGGTACACGTTCGGCCCGCTCAACCCGCTCGAAGGCGAGCCGGTGGAAGAGTTCAAAGGCCGCGTGTTCAAGCTGGTGGCCAAGGGCCTGAGCGGCAACGACGGCAACCTCTACCGCTACTTTTTCAGCACCAGCCCCACCGAAAACGTGTCGGTCGAGGGCGGCAACGCCTTCACCTACGAGTACTGCTTCCGGCTACCAGCCACGGCCAGCAAAACTACCGTGCACCTCTACCCCTTCGTGAACGACCGGGTAGTGAGCATCAAGCAAAGCAATTACGACGTGGATAATGCCGCCACGCTCAACGTGTTCAGCATTGCCAAAAACGGCCAGCCCGGCGCCATGAGCGGCGACGGCGAATGGACCAGCAGCGTGCTTCCCATTGCTAATAAAGAGCACGGCCTGAGCCTCGATTTCCGCCTCACTTCCACCAAGCCCGCGCCCAACGACCTGGTATTCTACGTGACCGACCAGTACGATACGGCCCTGCCCTTTTTCGCCATTCCACTGGGCGGCCGGCCTCGCTACCAGTACGATATTGGGGTAAAAATTCACCGGTAACAAATCCCATAAGCACAAGTACCCCGAGTTTTTAATTCGGCGCGTCAGAACGGTTTTCGTTCAAGGGGCCGAATTAAAAACTCGGGGTACTTGTGCTTTATGCTGCTGCTATTCGTCGCGCCCCTCGTTGCGCCGGGGCGCTCCGTGGTCGGCCTCATTCTCTTCGCTCGAAGCCCGGTTCTCTTCGCGAGCGGCACTGCCGTAGTTGCTATCCCGGTCTTCGCGGCGCTGCTCACCGGCCGCGGGCGAGCCGGCGGTGCTGCCCGGCTTGCTGTCGTCGTAGGCATCATTGTAGGAGCCACCGCGCGAGCCTACGCCTTGGGCGGTATCGCCATTGTTGGCCTGCGGCTGGGTATAGCCGTTGCGTTCGCCACCGGTCTGGTAGTCGGGGGCTTCGTTGGCAAGGCCGCGGTTGCGGTCGCCGTAGCCTTCGCTGCCTACTGGCTGGACGGTGCGGGCGTCAGCCGCCGCGTCAG
>NZ_BAAGZM010000440.1:0-3632 GCF_054778495.1 Hymenobacter agri | reverse complement strand
AGCAAGGGGTTCTTACACGCTCCAGCCTTTGCAACGGCTCATCGGTACTTGACACCGGCCAGTGCCGAGGCACTTATCAAAGCAGGCATTTATGGGCTAGAAGGGAATAGAGGCAGGAACCTATCCAAGCGTACACGGTAGCGCTCCAGCACTATGTTGCGCACCTCCTCGCGAAACTGCTTCACCGCGTGTCCCCACTCGGCTTGCTCGGCGGTCCAATGAATCAATGCATCTCCCCAGGTGTACGTCAAGCGGTGCCGATTTCCTTCCGCCGGCATAAACACCAGCATGGGTCCGGAGTCGGGTTCAGCGCCGTCTGGCGTGTAGGCCCGAGGTAGTTGCTGGCAGGCCCACCATTCGGATAGCCACATGGCAACCTCAACCAACGGGAGCGCAATTTCTTTCCAAACTATTTCCGGGCCATGAGTTAAGCAGAGCGTACCGTCCAGAAGGTAGTATGCCACCGTTTCGTTATATACCAATTCGGCGGGAACTTCATCAAAGCAAAATGAGAAACGCAGCACTTCAGCAAGGTAGACAAGAGAAAACGTTCAGCGAAACGGTAATTTGAATAAGAAAGGCAATGCCCGCGCATCTATGGGGTAAACTGTACCGAGGTACACTCCGCTTGCACAGCCTCCCAAAGCCCCCGTACTGAAGTACAGCCGGCTCCAGCAACTCTAAAAATGCCCCGTACCGAAATACACCCCACTTCCGGCACTACTGAATCCGACCGTACCTCAGTACGGGGCGCTTGTGAACCACCAAAAGCCAACCGTACCGAGGTACGACCAGCCTTTACATCGTCAGGAAATAGGGTGTACCGAGGTACGGCCCGATTAAGGCTTAGCCAAACCGAACGTGTCTTTCAAGGCTTTCTTGTTGCCGCGCGCCTTCGAGAAATCGAAAAAGCTGTACACTTTCTCCGGCTCCTCAAACTTGAGCTCCAGCTGGGCCTTGAGGCGGCGCTGGGCGTGGACAATGGCCCGGCGGTCGTCGGCGAGGCCGAGTTGGGCGTCGGTAATGTCGCCGACCTGCTCGTCGCAGGTTTTGTCGGCCGCGGCGAGGGCGTCGTAGAGGTGCTGCGCATCGGCCGCCAGCGTGGGGACCAGGGCGGCCTGCTGGGCCTGGTAGAGGGCGAGCAGGTTTTTCGACTCGGTGAGCAGCCGGGGCTGGCTGAGAGCGGCAAGCTTGCTCTTGCCGTCCTTTTTGAAGTCGGCATATACGGGCGGCTTGGGCGTCATGTAGTCCTTCATGGTGTCGTCCACAAAAGCCAGCCACTGGGCGCGGGCCGCGCGGAAGGCATCGGTACCGCCGGCCGTCGACTGGTTGCAGTCGGTCAGGTTCTCGTCGAAGCCGGCAATGGCCGTTTCGAGCTTGGCCAACAGCGGCGTGAAAGCCGCCCCCAGCCCCGCCTGCCGAATGGCGCGTAGGCTATACTGGGCCTGGGCTTTGTAGGCGGGCCGCGCCATGCGCAGGCTCAGAAACAAGTTATCGAAGTAGGTAGAATACGCGCCTTACATGATAAAAATGGGGTAAAAGGGGAAAGGAAAACCAGGGCCGTACTAACGGCCGCGAACTGACCCTCAGCCGCGCCGTAAGAGTACGGCAAATTTCAGAATTGCCGCCCCCGATGTGGCGCGAAGCTTGCAGTTGCCCGGCCCGGACTGCTGGCAAACCTGTCCGGCCCGGAGCCTTTTTCCGTTAAAGTCCTTGTCAACCTCCTTACTCCCATGAAAAACGCGCGTCTTTTTGCCCTGCTGTTGGCCCTGCCCCTGGCCGCCCACGCCCAGACCAAAACCACCACCACCACGGCCAAAACCAGCACCACTGCCACCGCCAAGCCCGGCGAACAGCAGGTAACGGAAGTCACCGAAGACCTCGACCCCGCCACCGGCAAGGTCATCCGCCGCACCACCCGCACCACCACCGTGCCCGCCGGCACCACGCCCACCGGCACGGTCATCAACCCCAGCCCCACCACCGGTAGCAGCAGCACCACCGCTACCGTGGCCGCCGGCGTGGCTACCGACACGGCCGTGTCGGACTTCTTCCGCGAGCGCATCAGCGTGGGCAAGCTCACCGCCCCGCAGTTGCTCGACACCTACACCCGCTTCCTCGACAAGGTGCGCGAAGACCGCCGCGAGTGGACGCCTAATGACTGGACCCGCGCCGCCAACGTACTCAGCGCCCTTAATGGCCGCTACGACCAGCTGCGCAGCTCCTACACCCTCGATGACAAGCTGACCATCCGGGGCGTGCAGGGCGAATTCCAGGCCCTGCGCACCGCCAAGCAGATTTCCGGCTCGGTGTCGGATAAGCTGTAAGCAGCCGCCAGCCCCGCCGGTCTGACCGGAACCAGCAGCAAAAAGCCCCCCTTTCCTAGCCGGGAAAGGGGGGCTTTTTGCTGCTGGGCGAACTACCACATCAGGGCCAAGGTGTAGTAGGCATCACTAATCCGGGCCCAAGGGCCGGGCTGGTACGCTGCCACTGTGGGCCGGGCAAACCAGCGGCGCAGCAGCAGGTGCGAGGGCACGTAGAATACGGCCAGCAAGCCAGTCATCCAGGCCAGGAGGTAGAGCGGGGCAGGCAGCCAGGTTTGCGGGTGCGCGTCGTCGAAACCAAACACGTAGTTGATGTTGACCGGGATTTTGGGGTCGGGTAGCACAGTGCCGGCCGGGGGCAGGAAGAAATACGCTGTTAGGCACAGGCCCCAGCCCAGGGCCGTCCAAGCCAGCAGGGCGCGGCGGTCATAGCCCAGGCGCTTCACCAGAAAGATGAGCAGAAACGGCAACCAGCCGTGGAAAAACGACAGCCCGCGCAGAAACAGCGAGCGGTTCTCATCGAACATATAGCCCGTGAGGCCCACCAGGTGCAGGCCCAGCAGCTCGCTCACGAAGTCGGCGCACCACAGCACCTGCGGCACCAGAATGCCCACCGCCGCCATTGAGGCCGGCAGGGCCTTCTCCGTCCACAGCGCGATGAAGCTCAGCAGCAGGGCCACGTCGCAGAAATACAGAAAGTTGGTGGACCCGTAGTTCACGTAGTACACCGGCACCATCACGGCCAGAAAAGCACTGACAGCGAGTTTAAGCGAAAGCGGTAAGCGAGACGAAGCAGCGCGCATGGCAAGGGGCAGTTCCGGCGGGCGGCGCACCGTTGCGCGCCAGCAGAACCGTCACAAAGGAATACCGTTACTCCGGCCAGTTTCAAACCAAAACGCCGCCGCTGCCGACTTACCCATCGCAAACAGCACGAACCTAAACAACTGATAATGAATCGAAATTAGTCCAACCCATCAGACTTTTCAGTACTGGCTTCCACGGCCCGATTTACGCCAGCGCCTGCGCCAAATCGGCCAGCAGCTCCTCTACCGGCTCGATGCCCACGCTCAGCCGCACCAGCCCCACCGAGATGCCTAGCTCAGCGCGCTGCGCATCGGTCAGGGCCCGGTGCGAGGTGTAGAGCGGCGACGAGCACGACGAGTCCACCCCCGCTAGCGAGGGCGCAAACGGAAACCGCTCGCTGCGCTGCATAAAGCGGTTCACGAGGTCGGCATCATCGGGCAGGCGCATCGAAAGCATGCCGCCAAAGCGCCCCCCACCCTGCTGCGCCGCCAGCGCGTGCTGCGG
>NZ_BAAGZM010000439.1:0-3633 GCF_054778495.1 Hymenobacter agri | reverse complement strand
GCCGGTGCCCCAGCCACCGCTCGATGCCAGCGCCGCACCCACGGTAGCCGCCTGGAAACTGCTGCGCACCATCAAGCTGCCCAACCCAGGGGCGGCCTCGCTCGATAGGCGCGGGGCGCTGTACGTGGCCGATGCCGACAACAACCTGCGCCAGTTTGGCCCCGAAGGTTTGCCGCTGAGCACGTACGCGCCCGCCCAGCCCGGCCACGTGGCCCAGGTGGAAGCTTGGAACGTGGCCAGCACGCTCGTCTTCAACGACGACCGGCAGCAGCTCGTGCTGCTCGATAGGTTTCTGGCCCCCATCAGCGAGGTGCGGCTGGGCGACGTGCTCGACGGCACCGTGCGCGTGGCCACGCTGGCCCCCGACAACTTCATCTGGCTGCTCGATGAGAGCACGCTCACGCTACGCGAGTTCGACCCCAACACCCTGCGCGAGGTGCAGCACACGCCCTTGGATTTGCTGATTGGTCGCTCGCGGCCCGACTTCCGCTTCATTCGCCAGTACCAGAACAAGACGTATTTGGTCGACCGCAGCACGGGCGTGTACGTGTTCGACAACCTGGGCAGCTACCAGAAAAAGCTGCCGTTTCCGGGGCTGAGCTTGGTGGGCTTCCGGGGCGATGAGATGTACTTTCTCGAAGCCGGCGCGCTGCGGTTTTTCCACCTCTACAACCAGACCGAGCGGCGCGTGGCCCTGCCCGCCGGCCTCGACCCCGCCGCCGTGCGGCAGGTGCTGGTGGGCGAAACCTACGCGTATATTTTCACGGCGGCGGGAGTGGCGGTCTATCAGCTATAAGCCTGTAAACTACGGAAGAGGCTGCCCGCCAATTAAGCTGGGCCGTAGTAACCCGCCGAAAAAAGAGGGCGTTAGCTGGGAAGTTTTTACTTCCTCATTTCTAACGTTTTTCCGATGAAAGCTCTCCGAATTCATGGCCCGCGCGACGTGCGGGTCGATACCGTCGATGACCCCCAAATCCACGAGTCGCGCGATGCCATCATCCGCGTGACCAGCACGGCCATTTGCGGGTCCGACCTGCATATCTACAACGGTAGCATTCCGCAGCCCACGCCCCAAACGCTAGGCCACGAGTTCATGGGCATTGTGGAGGAAGTGGGCTCAGGCGTGACCAACCTTAAGCGCGGCGATAGGGTAGTGGTGCCCTTCCCAGTGGCCTGCGGGCATTGCCTGTTCTGCAACCACGACCTGCCCGGCCATTGCGAAAACTCCAACCCCGACCACTATGGCCCCGAGGGCGGCCTACTGACGGAGAAAGGTGGCGCGCTCTTCGGCTACACCAGCCTGTACGGCGGCTACGACGGCGGCCAGGCCGAGTATGTGCGCGTGCCCTACGCCAACAACGGCCCCCGCAAAGTGCCCGACAACCTCACCGACGAGCAGGTGCTCTTCCTCACCGACATCTTCCCTACCGGCTACACCGGCATCGACTGGGCCGGGGTGAAGGGCGGCGAAGTGGTGGCCATTTTTGGCGCGGGTCCGGTGGGCATCATGGCCGCCAAATCGGCCTGGCTGCGCGGGGCCAGCCGCGTCATCATCGTCGATACCCAGCAGTACCGTCTCGACATGGCCAAGAAAGCCGCCCGCGCCGAAGGCATTCTCTGGGAAAGCAATAAGCAGGTGGTCGATGAAATCCGGAGCATGAGCAAGGGCTACGGGGCCGATGTGTGCGTGGAAGCCGTGGGCTTTGAGCCCGACCGCAGCCTAGGCGACCGCGCCAAGGCCGTTATCAACCTTGAAAAAGGCTCCGACAAGGTGCTGCTGGCCTGCATGAGCGCCGTGCGCCGCGGCGGCTTCGTGTCGGTGCTGGGCGTGTACTCCTCGCCCTTCGACAACTTCCCCATCCACCAGTTCTTCGACAAGGGCATCATCATGCAGGCCGGCCAGGCGCCCGCCCACAAGCACATCGACAAGCTGATGCAGCACGTGTCGAACGGCGACGTGAAACTGGATGACATCATCACGCACCGCCTGCCGCTCTCGCAGGCCCCGCACGGCTACGACATCTTCCGCCACAAGAAAGACGGCTGCGTGAAGGTGGTGCTCAAGCCTGGCGAGTAGGCCGTGACGGCCCTCAATAGCCACCCAAGCATTGGCAACTCGCCGCTGCTATACGAAACGCCCCGGCCGGTTTGGTCGGGGCGTTTTTGCATGTAGTTCCAATACCTTTGGTCGTATTCCTTTTTGATTCAAGTATGCGGTTTTCGCTGATTTGCAGCATTGCCCTAATGGTTTCTGTTGTCCTGCCCGGGCAGGCGCAGCGGATTGTTTTTGTGCCGCTTACGCCGACGCCCTACGAATCGGCTTCCCGAGTTACAACGCTGGCGGGCGACCCCGGCAATCGCAAGGGCTATACCGACGGAGCCGGGGCAGAAGCGCGCTTTACGTATCCGATGGGGCTGGCCTGCGCTCCCGATGGCACGCTTTACGTAGCCGATGCCGAAGCCATGACGGTGCGCCGCGTGACGCCGGCCGGCGAGGTTGCGACCGTGCTGGGTGCCGCCGGCAGCCAGGGCAGCACCGATGGACTGGGAAAAGCGGCCCGGTTCTACCAGCCGGTAGGCGTTGCCTTGGGGGCCGACGGGGTATTGTACGTGACGGATGCCGGAAATCACACCGTGCGAAAAGTGTCCACGATGGGCACGGTAAGCACCCTGGCCGGCACGAGTGGCGCCAAAGGCGCTGCCGATGGACCGGGTGCCGCGGCGCGGTTCAATTTCCCGCAGGGTGTGGCCGTCGACGCGGCGGGCACCGTGTATGTGGCCGATACCGAAAACCATACCATCCGCAAAATCACGCCCGCGGGCAGCGTCACGACGCTGGCGGGGCTGGCGAAGAGCAAAGGCAGCACCGATGGAGCCGGCCCTGCTGCCAGGTTCCATCAGCCGGCCGGCATTGCCGTTGATGCCGCGGGCTATGTGTACGTGGCCGATAACGGCAACCACACCATCCGCAAAATTGCGCCCGATGGCACCGTCACTACCTTGGCTGGCCAGGCCTGGCACCACGGCGGCACCGATGGGCCGGGCGCTACGGCCCGCTTCCTGTTTCCCACGGGCGTAGCCGTCGATACGATTGGTAATGTGTACGTAGCCGACCATGCGAACGGCACCATCCGCAAGATTTCTGCCTCGGGCGAGGTTTCGACCCTGGCCGGCATGATGCTACGGGGCGGCCATCTCGATGGGCCAGGCCCGGAAGCTCGCTTCGTCGGGCCTGTCGGCATCGCGGTAGCGCCCGACGGTACGCTTCACATTACCGACGGCACCACAATCAGGTGCTTGAAATAAGAACCAGGCTGAAGTGCTCTGCCTTGTTGCCGCAGCTGGTAGCCTAATACTATGATAATTTAATCTTGATGGCGCACAAGGGCCGCTTGTGTGGAATGAGTAACAGTAGTCAATTTTCTGTTAAGCTTATAGCCTAAATGTCGTAACTGGCGTAGCAAGGGCCCTGCTTTATCTTTGGCAGGCTCTCCATTCCATTCATTCCGAATTACCACGCATGCGGAAAGCCTTCAGCAACCCTGGTTCCCGAGTACTCTGGCTACTACTGCTGCTGCCAACGCTGCTGCGGGCGCAAGCCCCCGCCGGCCGGCCCGCACCCGCCGCCCAGCT
>NZ_BAAGZM010000438.1:0-3644 GCF_054778495.1 Hymenobacter agri | reverse complement strand
GCCGGTGGCTTCGTTCAGCTACCCGGCCAGCACCACGTACTGCGCGGGCAGCACGAGCACCGTGACGCCCACGCTGGGCAGCGGCGCTACGGCCGGCACATTCAGTTCGACCGCGGGCCTGACGATTGACCCCGTTTCGGGCATCATCTCGCTGGGCAGCAGCACCGCCGGCACCTATACCGTGACCAACACGGTGGCGGCTTCGGGCGCCTGCGCGGCCGTTTCGGCGACCACCACGGTAACCATCACGCCGGCCACCACGGCCACGTTCAGCTACGGTGGCGGCACGTTCTGCGTGACGGGCACCAACCCCACGGCGACCGTGACGGGCACCACCGGTGGCACGTTCAGCTCAACTTCGGGCCTGAGCCTCAACGCCAGCACCGGCGCCATCAACCTGAGCGCCTCGACGCCCGGCACCTACACCGTGACCTACACGGTGGCCGGCGCCTGCGGTAGCAGCAGCACGCAGTCGGTAACGATTACCACGGCGCCGCTGGCCACGTTCAGCTACGGCACCACGCCTACCTACTGCGTGAGCGGCGCTACCAATCCGGCCCCGAGCTTCGGTACGGGCGCCAGCGGCGGCGTGTTCAGCTCGACTTCGGGCCTGACGATTAACGCCACCACCGGCGTGATTACGCTGGCCTCGTCGACGCCCGGCACCTACACCGTGACGAACACCATCGCCGCCAACGGCGGCTGCGCAGCGGCCACGGCCACGGCGCAGGTAACTATCACGGCGGCGCCGCTGGCTACGTTCAGCTATGGCACCAGCTCAACCTTCTGCGTGAGCGGCACTACGGCTCCGGCCGTTGTTCTCGGCGCGGGCGCTACGGCCGGCACGTTCACCTCGACCACGGGCCTGACGATTAACGCCACCACCGGTGCGATTACGCTGGCTTCGTCGACGCCCGGCACCTACACCGTGACCAACTCGGTAGCGGCGGCCAACGGCTGCGCAGCGACCACGGCGACCACGACGGTGACCATCACGGCGGCGCCGCTGGCTACGTTCAGCTATGGCACCAGCAGCGCCTGCGCCGGCTCGGCTTCGCTGCTGCCCGCTACGCTGGGCGCGGGCGCTACGGCCGGCACGTTCACCTCGACCACGGGCCTGACGATTAACGCCACCACCGGCGCGGTGAATCCGGCCACCTCGACGCCCGGCACCTACACCGTGACCAATACGGTGGCCGCCGCCGGTGGCTGCGCCGCCGCTACGAGCACGGCCACGATAACCATCAACGCCCTGCCGGCTACGCCGACCTACACCTACACGTACCCCACCCAGGGCACGGTGCTGTTCACCAGCAGCGCGGCTCCGGCTGGCACCACCTACCAGTGGTACGTGGGCACCACGCCCATCACGGGCGCTACCAGCCAGACCTACACGGCCAACGGCACGACTAACCCCGGCAGCTACACCGTGCGCTTCATCAGCACGGCCACGGGCTGTCAGTCGGCCCCGTCGACGGCGCTGGTCGTAACGGCGACGGCCCAGCCGCTGGCGGGCTCGTCGTTGACGCTCTACCCGAACCCCACCACCACCGGCAAGCTCACGCTGGAACTGCGCGGCTACTCGAAAGAGGTGCAGCTGACGGTGCTCGATGCGCTGGGCCGCGTGGTGCTCACGCAGCGGGTGGCCGCGGGCCAGGCTCAGGCGCAGCTCGACCTGTCGGGAACTGCCACGGGCGTGTACCTGCTGCGCGCTACCACCGATGGCGGCACCGACGTGCGCCGCATCGTGCGCGAATAGCCTCACGCTAGTGCATTGAAAAGCCCCGCTGGCATTGCCGGCGGGGCTTTTTTGTTGTTGTTATTCCGACGCAGGAGGAATCTGAGTAAAATGGTTTGCCGGCTTTACCAGATTCCTCCTGCGTCGGAATGACGTTATGCCTCCTCCGCATCATCCGGCAGGATATTCACGTCCTGCACCAGCACCATTTTCTCGATTTCCTTGCCGCGCTTGGTGGCAGCCAGCCCGCCGAGGGCCGTTTCCTTGTAGCGGGTTTCCATAGCCTGCCCCACTTCGCCGAGGGCCGCCACGCACTGGTCGACGGGAATCACCGGGTCGATGCCGGCAATGGCAATCTGGGCCGAAGAAAAGGCGATGGCGGCGGCCGAGGCGTTGCGCACCACGCAGGGCACTTCCACGAGGCCGGCCACGGGGTCGCACACCAGCCCGAGCATGCACTGAATGGTGACGGCCACGGCGGCAAACACCTGCTCGACCGGCCCGCCCAGGCAGTACACAATGGCCCCGCTGCCCATGGCGGCGGCCGAGCCGGTTTCGGCCTGGCAGCCGCCCACGGCCCCGGCCAGCGAAGCATTCTGCTCGATGATAAGGGCAATGCCAGCCGCCACGAGCAGGCCCTCCAATATTTTCCGGTCGTCGAGCTTGTGCAAATCCTGCAGCGTAACGAGTACGCCGGGCAAGATGCCCGAGGCGCCGGCGGTAGGCGCGGCCACTACGCGGCCCATGCAGGAATTCACCTCCTTAGCTCCCAATGCGCGCGTCACGAGCTGCTTAAATTCGGGCGACAACACGGTGACGGGCGAGGCGGCAATCTTCTTAGCCCCATTATTTATCATGCCCGAGCGCGAGGTCATGTTGCCGGTCAGGCCCTCGTGCACGGCGTCGCGCATTACGTCGTAGGCCCGTTGCAGGCCGGCCCATATTTCGTCTTCAGTCCGGCCTTTCTGCTCGACTTCGTAAGCCAAAACGGGCTGGTAGAGGGGTTCGCCGGTTTCGGCGCAGTGCGCGCCCCAGGAGGCGAAATCGGTGAAAAGCAACGACATGGTGGGTGGGAATGGAGTCGGGTGATGAGAACAGGAACTTACAAAAGTAGAACGTCATGCTGAGCGCAGTCGAAGCATCTCTACCGAGTTACTAATTCCAATCAAAAGAATATAGTTGCGCGGTAGAAATGCTTCGGCTGCGCTCAGCATGACGTTCTACTTCTGAGCCGACAAATAAGCAGCTACTGGGGCAGCTTAAGCGGCAGGCTGTTTCTCAGCCTCGTTCACCAGCTTGATGCTGGCCGAGTTGATGCACAGGCGCAGGCCGCTGGGCGCCGGGCCGTCGGGGAAAACGTGGCCCTGGTGGGCGTCGCACACGTTGCAGAGCACTTCGACGCGCACCATGCCGTAGCTGGTGTCCTTCTTGTAGCGAATAGCGCTTTCATCGACCGGCTGCGTGAAACTCGGCCAGCCGGTGCCCGACTCAAACTTGGTGCGCGAGTCGTAGAGCGGGGTGCCGCAGCACACGCAGGCGTAGAGGCCGGCTTCGTGGGCCTCGCAGTATTCGCCGGTGAAGGCGCGCTCGGTGCCGTGTTCGCGGGTGACGTGGTACTGCTCGGGCGTGAGCTGGGCGCGCCACTCGGCGGGCGTTTTCTCGACGCGCCGCGGCGAGGGAATGGGATTGTTGGCGAGGCGGATGACGTCGTTCCAGGTTTGCATATCAGCGGAGTTGAGGTAGGAATAAGGTAAACGCGGCCGGCCCCGGGAGGTTTCCGGCCGCGTTCGATAGACGCTCCGCCGCCCGGCTCCTTACACGCCCCGCCCGGCCATCTCCGCCCCCACCGGCGCCACCACGTTGCCCGTGCGTTGCAGCACGCCCCAGCTTTGCAGCTCGCCCTTGA
>NZ_BAAGZM010000437.1:0-3658 GCF_054778495.1 Hymenobacter agri | reverse complement strand
GCCTCGGGCGAGGCCGTTCCCTTCGAGGTGGTGGCCCGCGTGCCCGCCGCCCACCTGCGCAAGGGCGTGGCCTACGAGCTGCTGCTGCGCTACCGCTACGAGCATGGCCTGCGCGAAGACACCCTCGGCCGCCTCACCTTCGTACCCGGCAACTACGTGTACGACGAGGAAAATAAAAGCCTGCTCGTGGCCACCCAGCGCTACACCATCCCGAACACGCCTGGCCGCAACCCCGGCGAGCTGCTGGCCCACGGCCAAGTGCGCGAGCTGAAGAAAAACGGCAAAACCCTGCGCGCCCCCGCCGATGTGCGCGTGGCCCGCGGCATTGCCGACCCCGCCCGCCTCGTGACGCGCGAAGACACGGTGCTGGCCCTGCTGCCCGAAAAAGCCAGCAACGTGATGAGCGGCACCCGCGTGCTGCCCTTCTTTTTCGACGAAGACAAATGGTTCATCCGGGGCTACCTGGGCACCAACGTGCAGGCCCTCGAAGACCTGATTGACGCCAACCAGCACACCCGGCAGGTACTTATCATCGCCGGCCACTCGCCCGACTCGACCGATGCGCACAACCGCCTGCTGGCCAGCAAGCGCGTGCGAATGCTGCTCTACTACTACAAGCAGCGCGTGAAGAACTTCTCGTATCTGAATAAGAACGAGGAAATTAAGTTCGACACCCTGGCCTACGTGCGCAAGTGGGACACCTTCCTGCAGAAGGTAACGACCTCGGCCCTCAAGCCCGACCAGATTGACTCGGTCATCACCATTATCAACGATACCAAGGGCAGCTTCGAAGCCAAGGAAAAAGCCCTGCACCGGCTTTCCTACTTCGATTACATCGAGCAATACATCTACCCCGTGCTGCGCTTCGGCACCGTGGCTGTGACGTATACCGCCCCGCCGCGCTACAACTCGGAGCTGTACCTGCTCTCGAAAAAGATTGTGGAGAAGCAGATGGAGGCCGATGCCCTCACCCCCGAGGAACTGCGCTACTCGGCCAATCTCACGCCGCTGCTGGCCGAAAAGCAGCGCATCTACGAAGTATCGGCCGCCAATACCGGCAGCTGGGAAGCATTTCATAACTTGGGCGTGATACTGCTGCAGCGCGCCGAGAAGGAGCCGACCGATAAGATTCAGAAGGCCTATTACCGCCGCGCGGCCACCAACTTCACGCTGGCGGCCCACCGCCACCCCACGGCCGAGTTCTTCTACCATGCCGCCACCGCCTACCACCGCGCCGGCGACCGCCTCGAAGCCCTGCAGAACTACGATTACGCCATCAAGCTCGGCGGCGACCGGCCGCTGCTGCGCAAGGTGTTCTCCGACCGCGCTGCGCTCGAAATTGAAGTCGGCCAACCCGATGAAGCCCTGCGCAGCCTGCAATATGCCGGCCCCAGCTACCAGAACGCCCTCAACCGCGCCCTCATCGAAGTGGGCCGCGAGCACTACGAACTGGCCCAGGAGCAGTACCGCCTGGCCCAGACGCTGCGCCCCACGGCCGCCGCGCCCATCTACGGCCTAGCCGTGGTAGCCGCCCGCCAGAAGGACGAAGCTGCCGCTGGCACCCTGCTCAAGCAAGCCGTGGCCCTCGACCGCAGCTACGCCCAGCGCGCCGTTGAGGACCTGGAGTTTCAGGACTACGCACAGGGGAAGATATTCAAGGAGGCGTTGCGTTAGGCTGAAAGCACCAAACAGCCCCTGCTATCCGCGCCCCCTCCTACCCCATTGTTTGCCCAACGCCCCGGCCTGTTGTAGCTTTGCCACACGGCCCGATTGCGGCTTTACCAAACGAAAAACATGCGTCAGATTCAATTCCGTGAGGCCTTGCGCGAGGCCCTGTCCGAAGAAATGCGCCGCGACCCGCGGGTGTTCCTGATGGGCGAAGAAGTGGCCCAGTATAACGGTGCCTACAAAGTAAGCCAGGGCATGCTCGACGAGTTCGGCCCCGAGCGCGTGATTGACACCCCGATTGCCGAGCTCGGCTTTGCCGGCATCGGCGTGGGCGCGGCGGCCAACGGGCTGATTCCGGTCATTGAATTCATGACCTTCAACTTCTCGCTGGTGGCTATCGACCAGGTGATTAACTCGGCCGCCAAGCTGTATTCGATGTCGGGCGGCCAGTACTCCTGCCCCATCGTATTCCGCGGCCCCACGGGCAACGCCGGCATGCTCAGCAGCCAGCACTCGCAGAACTTCGAGAACTGGTACGCCAACACGCCCGGCCTGAAAGTGGTGGTTCCGTCGAACCCCTACGACGCCAAGGGCCTGCTGAAAGCCGCCATCCGCGACCCCGACCCGGTAATCTTCATGGAGTCGGAGCTGATGTACGGCGACAAGGGCGAAGTACCCGAGGAAGAGTACGTCCTCGAAATCGGTAAGGCCAACATTGTGCGCGAAGGCAAGCATGTAACGCTCGTGAGCTTCGGCAAAATGATGAAAATTGCCTACGCCGCCGCCGATGAATTGGCGAAGGAAGGCATCGAAGCTGAAGTAATCGACCTGCGCTCGGTGCGCCCGATTGACTATGACACGCTGGTGAACTCGGTGAAGAAAACCAACCGCATGGTGGTGATTGAGGAAGCCTGGCCGCTAGCCAGCATCTCGGGCGAGCTGGCCTACATTGTGCAGCGCCGCGCCTTCGACCACCTCGATGCGCCCGTCATCCGCATCACCTGCGCCGACGTGCCCCTGCCCTACGCTCCCACCCTCATCGAAGCCTCGCTGCCCAACGTGGCCCGCGTGGTGAAAGCCGTTAAGGAAGTAACCTACGCTAAGGCGTAGCTTATTGGGTTCCGCAAGCAAAAAGCCCTGGCTCTGATAGAGCTGGGGCTTTTTGCTTGCGGAACTTTCCTTTTTTACAGCTTATTGTGGAGCCTCGCTCGGCGGCCGCAGTTGCCCGGCAGTGGCTTCCGACAGCTGCCAGCAGCCCCAGAGCCAGCCCACCGCCAGGGCCAGCACCGCCACCCGCCGCATTGGCCCGGCTGAGCTTCGCCACCACGCCAGCGGCTGCCAAGTAGCGGCCACGCCCGTGAGCAGCAGCAGGTGCAACGGCAGCAAAAAGCGGCATTCCATGAGTGTGGGCAACGTAAGCAGGCAGGGCAGCAGTAGAGCCAGCAGCACGGCATTCGGCGGTAAGCTGACGGGGGGTTCGGCAGGCAGTATTTGCTGGCCAATTGAGCGCCAACGAGCCAGTGCCAGCCAGCCGCCCAGGCCCAGCAGCGCGTAATTCAGCAGCCGCAACGCGGCTTGGCCGGGAGGATGCAGGCGCGTGGGGTACGGCGTGGGGTAGCGAATGTCGAGGCCATTGAACAGGTGACGGGCATAGCGGGCGGCGCTACTGAATGGGTGCTGCGCCAGAAACCGCAGAAACCCGCCATAGTTGCAGAAGCGCCCGCCGGGCACCGCCTCCAGCATCCGCTGCCCGGCCGAATCGGCATACACCAGCGAACGCGGAATGGTGGGCACGAGGCTGGTTTCGTAGCGCTGTAAGGCCGTGCCCCAGGCCAGCTGGCGCAGGTAGAGCGGCTCCTTACCCGGCCGCTGGGCCAGCACGAGCGGCGTGGCCTGGCCAAAATGGCGCTGGTTGATAAGCAACTGCGGCAGCAGCACCAGCGCCGCGCCCCCTACCAGCCCCGCCAGTGCCCCGGCTAACGGGCGGCCC
>NZ_BAAGZM010000436.1:0-3663 GCF_054778495.1 Hymenobacter agri | reverse complement strand
GGACTGCAGGCGCAGGCGCAGCGTGTCGTGGCCGGCCGCCCAGCGCAGGTCGGCCGTCAGCTGCTCGTAGGCGGCGTGGGCCTCGGCCAAGTCCTCGTCCTGCTCCAGGCGCAGCTCAAACGCCTCCTGCTCGGCCAGGCTCATCTGGCCATCGGCAAAGCGTTCGAGTTCGTCAAAGTAGGGGCGGAGGTCCATCAGCAGCGAGTAAGGGGAAGTGAAAAGCAGAAAGTAAAACAGCGGGGCACGGTGGCAGGCAACTTATTCCCTAGGCTCACCGGCCGGCTCGTAGCCGCCGCGCACGAGTTCGTAGAGCTTGCGCAGGCAGCTGCTTTTCTGCATGCGGGCCACGGTGGCATTAGGAAAGCCCATTTTCACACCCATCTTCTCAAACTGGTAGCCGTGAAAATAAAAATAGGTGAGGGCCTGTTGGCAGTCGGCCCCGAGTTGGTTGAACTGGGCCAGTAGCCGCTGGCGCCGCCGGGCCTCGGCCGCGGGCAGAGGCACGTGGGCCGGCACTTGTGCTTCGAGGCGCTGGCGGGCCATGCCGTAAATAAAGGCCCGCAGGTCTTCGGGCAGCTTGGTAATACGGCCATCGGCCACTTGGTCGTAGAAATCCAGCAGGGTATCCTGCAGCAGTTCGTGGGCCTGGGGAGCTGCCAGTCGATGCTTGCGCTGCGCCCAGCGGGCAAACAGGTGCCGGCTGCGCTGGTAAAAGTCAATCAGAAATTTCTGATTACCCACGCGCAGCTGGGTGAGGGTTTCGGCAAGGGGCGTAGGCATGAGGTAAAGGTAACAGGGGAGGCGGAATAGGGAAAAAGGCAATTGAACCTGTGCCAGTCCGGTTCCCTATCTCGCCGCTCGCCTTACCTTTACACCATGCAAACAGCCGCCCCCGCTCGCCTTCTCGATACCGCCGTTTTCGACCTCATTGCGCAGGAGAAAACCCGCCAGACCCACGGCCTCGAACTCATCGCCTCCGAAAACTACGTATCGGAACAGGTGATGGCCGCCCAGGGCTCCGTGCTCACCAACAAGTACGCCGAGGGCCTGCCCGGCAAGCGCTACTACGGCGGCTGCGAAGTGGTCGACCAGGTCGAGCAACTGGCCATCGACCGCATCAAGCAACTCTTCGGCGTGCAGTGGGCCAACGTGCAGCCGCACTCCGGCGCCCAAGCCAACGCCGCCGTGATGCTGGCCTGCCTCAACCCCGGCGACAAAATCCTCGGCTTCGACCTCTCGCACGGTGGCCACCTCACCCACGGCTCGGCCGTCAATTTCTCGGGGAAGCTCTACGTGCCCAGCTTTTATGGCGTGGAGCGCGAAACCGGCCTCATCGACTGGGAGAAAGTAAAGGAAACCGCCCGCCGCGAGCGGCCCAAAATGATTATCTGCGGGGCCTCGGCCTACTCGCGCGACTGGAATTATAAAGCCCTGCGCGAAGCCGCCGACGAAGTGGGCGCCCTGCTGCTGGCCGACATCTCGCATCCCTCGGGCCTTATCGCCACGGGTCTGCTCAACTCGCCCTTCGAGCACTGCCACATCGTAACGACGACCACGCACAAAACTCTGCGCGGCCCCCGCGGCGGCCTCATTATGCTGGGCAAAGACTTCGATAATCCCTTCGGCCTGACAACCCCGAAAGGCGAAATCCGCCCCATGTCGGCCCTGCTTGACTCGGGCGTGTTCCCCGGCACCCAGGGCGGCCCCCTCGAGCACGTCATCGCCGCCAAGGCTGTGGCCTTCGGCGAAGCCCTGAGCGACGACTACAAAGCCTACACCAAGCAGGTGGCCCGCAACGCGCAGGCGCTGGCCAAAGGCTTCGTGGGCCTGGGCTACGACATCATTTCGGGCGGTACCGATAACCACCTCATGCTGATTGACCTGCGCTCGAAGGGCCTCACCGGCAAGCTGGCCGAGAATGCTCTGGTGCGCGCCGACATCACCATCAACAAAAACATGGTGCCCTTCGACGACAAGTCGCCCTTCGTCACCAGCGGCATCCGCATTGGCTCGGCCGCCATCACCACCCGCGGCCTGGGCGAAACCGACATGCAGCGCATCGTCGAGCTCATCGACGAAACGCTGATGAACCACGACAACGATACCCGCATTGGCCAGGTACGCCAGCGGGTGAACAGCTGGCTGCAGGATTACCCGCTGTTCGCGTAAGTTTTTACGTAAGGGATGATGCCGTTTGTCATCCTGAGCGCAGCGAAGGACCTTATCACCGCTAAACGGTTTGCAGTAATTCAGCTGCTGCGAGCGTGATAAGGTCCTTGGCTGCGCTCAGGATGACAAACGGTTTTATCCCCTCCCCTTTATTCCCTGATTTTATCCGTGCAACCGCAACCCTCTCAACAGCCAAACCTCTCGGGCGACCAGCACGAAATGTCCTTCATCGACCACCTGGAAGCCCTGCGCTGGCACATTATCCGGGCGGCTATTTCGGTGGTGGTATTTGCCACCGGAGCATTTTTTGCCAAAGACTTTCTGTTCCACGACCTGATTCTGGGGCCTTCGCGCCCCGATTTCTGGACGTACCGCATGTTCTGCAAGTTTGGGCAGTGGGTGCACGCCCCCGACTTGTGCATCAACGACGTGGGGTTCGTTATTCAGAACCGCGAGATGAGCGGGCAGCTTACCATGCACATCAGTACCTCGTTCATCGTGGGCATTGTGCTGGCGTTTCCGTATTTGTTCTGGGAAATCTGGCGCTTTGTGAAGCCCGGCCTGTACCCACACGAGCGGCAGAACTCGCGTGGCGCGGTGTTTTTCGTGTCCATTCTGTTCATCATGGGGCTGCTGTTCGGCTACTACATCGCCGCACCGCTCAGCATCAACTTCCTGGCCGGCTACGTGGTCGATGCCAGTATCGAAAACCAGATTGACATGCAGAGCTACCTCAGCACCCTCACAACCATGAGCTTGTCGTGCGCTTTCGTGTTTGAGTTGCCCATGATTGTGTTCTTCCTGGCCAAGGCCGGCATCGTATCGGCCGAAATCATGCAGATGTACCGCAAGCATGCCATTGTGGTTATTCTCATTATTGCCGCCGTTATCACCCCGCCCGATATCTCGGCCCAGATTATCGTCACCATTCCTATTCTGCTGCTCTACGAGCTCAGTATTCACATTGCCCGCGTAGTGCGCCGTGGCGATGCCGCCCGCCTCAATGCCAAGCTGGCCCGCGAGCGGGAATTGGCCGTTACCCCCCCGCAATAACAACCGGGCTGGTGAGTTGTCATCCCTGGCCCCGGTGGGCTGCTTGTTGCAGGCAGTCTACCGGGGTCAGGGTTTTTTTATGCTGTTTGCCCAGTGTGTAAAAATTGCATCACTTGCGGGAAAGATGCGAAATAAACCAGAAAACAACAGTATTGTATAATGCCTGATTGCGGCTTTAATCACCCCTGTGCCGTATTGTGTCGACTCATTCGCACCGGTAGTCGAAAAACAATGCAATCTGAAATGGTACTAAAGCGTGAACATGGCTTTCGTTTTCGTATCTTTGGTAAAGTATTAGTTGGTAACTGTTGATGATGCGGCCCGGATTATTTGCGCGGAAAGCAGTGGCGCTTATGCTGCTGCTGGTGCCGGTCGGCCTGAAGGCCGCTCCGGCGCTACCGCCGTTGCCTGCCGCGCTCGAGCCGTTGCGCCGCCAGCTGG
>NZ_BAAGZM010000435.1:0-3674 GCF_054778495.1 Hymenobacter agri | reverse complement strand
GGCTTCGGCGTGGCGGGCCTCGTAGGCGCGGGCGGTGCGGGCAGTGCCCGCGGCTTCGTCGGTGGCTTCGGAGTAGTGGGCGGTGGCGTCGGTTTCGGGAGCGGCGGTGTTGTCTTCAGTTGCAGCTTTGGGGGCTTCGCTGACAATCTTTTTCCGGCGCACCGGCATCAGGAAGTCACGTTCGGCGCGCTCGCGCAGGCTTAGATTTTCTTCACCGGGCAGCTTGGTAACCGGTACAGCTTTCTCATTTTGGGCCTGCGCGCTGCCGGCCCACAGCAGCAACGATAAAAGGACAACTAGATGCTTCATAGAGGAATAAAGTAAATTAACCGAATAACAAAGCTACATCCGGCCCCAATTAAATGCAAGCCGAAACCGCGCCAGCCCGACGGAATGACCGTTTACGCCCGCTAATGGCCGTTTTCATCCTAATCGCCCAAAACCGGGCTATGGGTTCACCCGCAACCGGGTACCGGCCGACTGGGTTCCAAATTCGGGAGCATACAGGCACTGCGCCTGGCTGAGGCCACCCGAAAAATCGCCGGCCTGCGCAGCCCGCAGCCGGTACTCGAACACGTGGGTGCCGCGCGGCACTTCGCTCAGGAAAAAGTTGGTGGCCGCGTCGCGCGGGCTCTCGTAGTAGCCCAGGCCGTTCTGGTAGCGGTAGCCGCTGGTTTGGGCAATGGGCTCGAGGCCGGCGGCGCGCTGGTCTTTGAGATGCACATATTCGAGGGCACGGTCGGTGCGCAACACGAGGCGCACCACCAGCACGTCGCCCACTTGCAGGGGCGTGGCGGGCGTGAGCCGTTCGAGCACGGGGCCGGCGGCGGTTGGCGTTTCGCGGTAGAGCTGGCGCTCGAGGCTGAGGGCCGTGGCGGCGGCCGTCACCTTGTCGAGGTCTTCGAAATACTGCCAGTAAAGCGCGCCCCAGGCCACGCCCGCATCGGGCTTGCTGATGCTGACTTTGCCCTGCGCGGGCTTGATTTCGGCGGCGGGCCAGGTGGTTTTGACATAGCCAGTGCCGGCCTGCGCGGCTTCAGGTTTCACCTCCTGGCCGCCCACGCGCACTTGCAGGGGCTGGGTGGGCGCCAGCCAGTCGGTGCCGCGCAGCAGCAGGGCGTAGCAGGCATCGGCAGTGGCGCGGGTGCTTTCCCAGCTGTGGGTTTGCTTCTGCTTCAGCAGCCAGAGCTTCATCTCATCCACGGCTTTCTGGTCGTTCTTCACTTCATCAAAGGCTTCGATGAGGGTGGCCTGGGTTTCGGTGGGCGCCTCGCGCCAATAGTAGCCGCCGCGCACCTCCTTCCAGTACATGCCCTGCTCGGGCGAATGCAAGGCGTTTTCGGTGAGGGCACGGAGAATGTCGGCGGCGGCCGGGGCTTTTGTGTCGGTGCGGAACAGGGCCAGCGCGATTTGCGCTTGCAGGTAGCGGGTTTGGGCGGGCCAGAATTTGGCGGCCTGCGTGCGGTAGTAGGCGAAGGCAGTTTTGGCGGCGGGCGCTTCGGGCTGCTGCGGCCAGAAGCTGCGGGCATACAGGGCCTGCACGTGCTCGTCGGAGAGGTGGTTATCGGCCAGCTTCACGCCTTTTTCGCGGCGCAGGCGGGCATAGTCGGCGGCCAGCTCGGCATCGAGGTAGCGCAGGGCATTTTGCAGGAGGCCACGGGCGGTAGCATCCTGGCTGGCATCGAACGCGCCCAGCTTCTTCAATTTGCCGAAGCCGGCCACGATGAGCTGGGTGATGTAGCGGTCTTCCGGCATTTTTTCGAACCACGGGAACGCGCCGTTGGGCAGTTGCTGGCGCTGGAGCTTCAGCAGGGCGCGCTGGGTTTCGGCTTGCAGGCGACCTGCGTCGAACAGCTCGGCGAGGCGGGCCAGGCGGGCGGTTTCGCCCTGCGCGTCGCGCACCCAGGGCGTTTCCTGCAGCAGCAGGTTCTTCAGCTCCTGGTTCTGGGCCAGCTTGCTTTCGAGGGCATTTTTCTGAGCAGCGGTGCCGTTTTGGGCCTGGCGCGTCCACTCGGCCAGCACGGTTTTGAAGCGCGGGTTAGCCTTGAGGATTTGCGCCGCCAGCAGGTTGGCGTAGAGGCGGCTGAAGGTTTGCTCGGAGCACTCGTAGGGGTACTCCATCAGGTAGGGCAGGCTTTGCACGGCATACCAGGCGGGATTGGCCGTCATTTCGAGCGTGAGCGAGTAGTTGCGCCGCGTGGGGCTGCTGGTGCTCGTGAGCTTGCGCAGCTCGAACTCGCGGGTGCCCGGCCCCACAATGGGCAGCGGCAGGCTCTCGGTGATGAGCACGCGGTTGGGCAGCACGGGCAGGGTGTTTTCCTCGCCGTCGGAATAAGTGTTGAGGGTTGAGGGTTGAGGGTTGAGTTTTTTGGCCCGCTTGCTTCGCTTATCGGTTAACTGTTCACTGCTACCTGCCACCTGACTTTGCGCTACCACGCGGTACGTCACGGCCACGGGCGCGAAGTCGGCCGGAATGCTCAGCTCCCAGCCCAAGGCGGCGCTCTGGTGCGCGGCGGCCGACACAGCCTGCTGCGCCGGCGACTTCAGCAGCTGTGCGGTGAGGTCCTGGCCGGTGGCGGCATCTAGCAGCACGAGCTGCGCGGTGCCGCTGGTGGCGTGGTCGGTCAGGTTCGAGAATCTGGCGGGGAAGGTGAAGGTGTCGCCGGGCCGCAGGAAGCGCGGGGCGTTGGGCGTAATCTGAATTTCCTTTTGCGTCACGAGCTGCCGGGCCAGCTGGCCGCTGTGCAGGGCTCGGTCGTGGGCCAGGGCCAGCAGCTGCCAGCGCGTCACGGCCTCGGGCATCTGGAATTCGAGCACCACGTCGCCGTTCTTATCGGTGCGCAAAGCCGGCTGCCAGAAGGCTGTTTCGCGGAAATCGGAACGGGCGGCAATGGTGGAAAGGTCGGGGGCGGCAGCCGTTTCGCCTCCATTAACATAGCCCCGCCCTGATAATATCTTAACCTCTTCGTCCTTTTTGATGACGGGTGGCGTGAACTTCATTCTTGCGGCCATTGGAGCAGGGGCAGCCGCCATGTCCATGTTCGCATTGCCTTGCACGGTCACCCGGCTTACTACCTTATCCCGCAGCTCTTCCTGGTCAGGCACTTCTTCCACGTTGCTTTCCCAACTTTTTAATTCCGGATACCGCACCGGTTCATCCTCACCTGAATTCTCCTCACCGAACATCATTTCCGAATTCATATCTTCGAAAGCACCCATCCACCCAAACCGCGCCGGGTAATACCCTTGCCCAAAATCCAGCCCCATGAAGCTGTGCGGCCGGAAAATATCCAGGCTCTGGTCGTAGAGGATGGCCAGCAGCTCGGCCTCGGCAGGCTGGCCGTTGTCCCGGCGGATGCTGACGCGCCAGGTTTCCTTCTGCCCCGGCTGCAGCCGGTCGCGGAACGTGGCGACGGACACTTGCAGCGGCTGCGGCTGCTCGGCCACCTGCACGGTGGCATCGTGGCGGTAGAGGCGGCCGTCGCGCACCTGCGTGGTATGAATGTAGAGCGGGCCCAAGGCCGTGGCCGGGCCGCTTTCGATACTCAGGCGGCGCTGCTCGTTGGCGGCCAGCGTCAGCCATTCCTGGCGCAGCAGCTTGCCTTCACGCTCCACTTCGAGCAGAATGCGGGCCCCGGCCTCGCTGCTGCCCAGCAGGATGCCGGCGGGCTGGC
>NZ_BAAGZM010000434.1:0-3696 GCF_054778495.1 Hymenobacter agri | reverse complement strand
GTTGCCGCGCTCGTGCAGGCGCAGCACTATCACCCCTTGGCTGACGAGGTGGTCGGCCAGGCTGCTGAGCAGCACGTTGTCGGGGGCGGTAGGGTTGTGCTCATCGGTGCCGCGCTCGGCCAGCAGCACAGCCGCCGCAAAGGGGCCGGTGCCGGTGGTGGGCAGGCGCATCAGCCCGTGCAGGCGCACGCCGCCGGCTGGCGAGGTAAGCTGAATAGCTTCCACGCGGTCGAGAGGATGTGCCAGGGCAGCGGGGGCCAAAACAGTGCAGCAAGCAAGCAGGAAAGTCAGTAACAGGCGCATAGTTCGGGGGCAAATGCCGGCCGCAAACATCAGGCGGTTGAGTTGTGGCATCGGGCAATTGCTACACAAAGCTCTGATGATAAGCTTTTCGCCCCACGGTTTTTCCGTCGAACGTGGCTATTTGACCGTCTTAAGCCTGTTTCAGCCCTTCGAATGGAAACAAGTTTCTTCCCAATATGAGATTTTTTCCCATAATGGGATGATAAATTGACTTTTTAGCTCACGCTGGCCAGCGCTGCGCAGCCAGATGCAGGGCCGCCCACATACTGGCATCGACCACCAGCAGGAAGCCGCCTTGCACCCACAGCGCACGGCCGTAGCCCAGCAGGCGCTCGGGCCGATTTTGCCCTGGCCGCAGCGCCTGGCGACGCAGATAGCTCCCCGTCAGTATGAAAAGCACATCCAGTCCGGCACTTACTCCAAACAGCAGCTCGTAGAAGTGCTGGCTACTTAGCAGCTCGGCCGCGTCGAGGCCCGCCGGTGGATGAAAGTGCAGGCGCAGGATGCCCCAGGCCGCCAGGCCGGCATCTACCATATTCCACAGCACGTTCAGGCCGTGGAAATAATAGCTTTCGCGGCGGCGGTCGGCGTGGGCCAGGTAATAGCCGCTGCCCACCAGGTTCAGCAGTACCCAGGCAGCAAGCACGGCCAAAGCCCAGCCTAGCAGGGCCTCGCGCTGCATGAATAAGGCCGATACCTCGGCCGCGGGCAGGGCCAACAGCATGCGTTACTTGCGGAAGCCGATGCCCAGGTACACCTGGAAGGTCTGGTTGTGGATGTTGCCGCTGGTGCCCGCGCCGCTGAGCGTGACGGGCGTGCCCCGGTACGCCACCACCGTGCCGTCTTTATACACATTGCTCAGGCCCAGCTCGTAGCGTACGCCCAGCCGGCCCAGGCCAAGGCGGGCTTCGGCGCCGCCCACTACGCCGTATTCCAGGCTGTTGTAGCCGTTGGCCTTCAGGTCGAGGTTCTGGCCGTCCTGCATCACCTTGGTGAGCAGTCCTACCTGCGGGCCCAGATGGATGCTCAGCGTTTCGGTGAGGTTGCCCACGAACAGCAGGGGCAGCTGGATATAATCGAGGCGGGTATCGAAGGCCGGATATGCGCCCGCACCATTCGGGCCGGAGCTGGCGTCGGTGCGGTAGCCTTTGCGGCTATACAAGAGCTCAACTTGCAGCGAAGCAAAATTGGTGAAGCCGAACTGCCCGTACACGCCCGCGTTGAAGGCCGCCAGCGAATTGGTATTGGGAAACAGGTCGACGTTGCTGCCCTTCAGATACGACACATTGTAGCCGCCCTTGATGCCCACGCCGGTATTGCGCGACTCGGTGCCGGTGGCGCCGTTATCGTAGTCTTTCGAAGTCATGCCGCCCTGCGCCCAGGCCTGCGAGCCGGTGGCCACCGTCAGCGCCAAAAGGAAGAAAACGTTTTTCATAGCTGGAGAGAATGCGGCTAGGCCGATAAAAAAACAGGAGGCCCATTGCGGAGCCTCCTGCATATACTAACGACGAGGGAACTTGGTTATTGGTGAATGCCCAAGGCCAGGTACACCTGCACCACTTGGTTATGAATGGAGGGGTTGGTGTAGTACTGCACGGGGGAACTGCCCGTGTAAGCGTATTTTTTCGAAGTATCGAAAATTTTACCAAATCCAAGGTCGTAGCGCGCGCCTATCTGGGCTGGTCCTACGCGGAAGGCCCCGCCCACAATTCCGCCGAAATCAACGGTATTGAAGCCGTTTTCGGCCAGTCCCAAGTCTTTATCAGCAGACCTAGCTTTGGTAAGCAGCGACACTTGTGGGCCGATGTGTACCGAGAAGTTATTCGTGATGTTAGCTACATACAGGATGGGCAACTCGAAATAGTCCAGCCGGGTTGTGGCGTTCGTCTTCGTGATTTGGGTGCCGTTGTAGGTTGAAATGTCCGAGTTGTAGCCTTTGCGGTTGTAGAGCAACTCAACCTGTACCGATGAAAAGTTGTTGAAGCCAAACTGTCCATAAACGCCCACGTGGTAATTATGGTAGGCCGTGCCATTGGGAATCTCGTCGCCGTAGGGCCGCGAAAAGTTGTAGCCGCCTTTCACGCCGAAGCCGGTGTTGCCCGATTCGGTCGATTTACCGCCGGTGTAGTCTTTCGAGGTGAGGGCGCCACCCGGGCGGGCCTGCGAAAAAGCAGTGGTGGCAGTGGTGAGGCCCAGCAGGAGAAACAGAAGCGTCTTTTTCATGGTGAGAGGGGGAAATGGCTGGTGGCAAAACGCCACGTAAACGAGAACGAATGAATATTTCTGTTTTGCCCTATACTTTCCCGGGCTCAGAAAGTTGCCCGCTGCCACTCTGCGCAATAAAAAAGCTACTCCTTGGCTGAAGCCGTTGCTCGTGCATTACCTTTGCGCCGCGGCCCGCCCAGTGCCAGCCGCGCAGCCCGGAGTGTTAGCTCAGTTGGTTTAGAGCGCCACCCTGACACGGTGGAGGTCGTTGGTTCGAGCCCAATACGCTTCACGAAAACGCCCAATGCTAGAAGCATTGGGCGTTTTTTGTTTTAGCCCTCGGTGTCGCGCCTGCTAATTGCTGTGGTTGCTAAACTGCTTAGGCCCGGCGTAGCTTTGCTAAGAAAGTTACTACGCCATTATAGTATGCCTGCTGCTCCCAAAATCCATTACGACGCCGAACCGACTGTTGATGAATTCACGCCCGACGCCTTGCCAGACGGTGAAGCCGCCGACGCTATGCCGGACGAGGTTTTCAGCCAGGACGAGGAAACGGCGCCCGTGGTGCGGATGCTGTCGCCGGCCAGCTCGTTTGTGTACGCCGTGGGCCACGTGGTGCAGCCTGCGCCCGGCGGCCCGGCGCGCCAGGTAATCTGGCGCGGGCAGCTGAAGGAGCGGCGGCCCGAAACCGGCCTCGTGCACCGGGTGAACGTGTACCGGCTCAACGACGGATTCTGGGACTGCTACCGCGAAGACGAATTGCAAGTGGCATAAAGCAAGAAGCCCTGGCCAACCGGCCGGGGTTTTTTGTTTGCACCGGTAAGGCCACTGCTTTACCATTCCTCATGGATAGGGCGGCTGCGCAGTAGAAGCACCCGTGCCCGCGGGTGAGTTCCTACTTACGCCCCGCAGTCCCGCGGCATTAAAAACGGCGGCACCGTGTGTAGGCGGAAACACAAAAACCATCATTTTGGGTGCGTCAGCCAACTTTAAAACTTTTTTTATTGAAATACACAATCGTTTGTGTAGCTTGCAACGCACAAACGATTGTGTGAATCGTTGTCCGAGAATCCCACCTCTCTTTTCAACTATGAGAAAGCCCTTACCCAACCTGCGCCGGCTCACGCTGCCGGCCCTCATCTGCTGCCTGCCCTGGCAGCCGCTCGCGGCCGCCGCCGCGGTTCCGGC
>NZ_BAAGZM010000433.1:0-3701 GCF_054778495.1 Hymenobacter agri | reverse complement strand
TATAGCCGGGCCACGGCGGCGGGCCTGCTCGTGGCGCTGGGCATCGTGTACGGCGACATCGGCACCTCGCCGCTCTACACGGTGCGGGGCGTATTCGTGACGCAGCCCGTGACCGAGGCCGTGGTGCTGGGCACCATATCGTGCATCATCTGGACGCTTACGCTGCTCACCACCGTGAAATACGTGGTGCTGGCTTTGCGGGCCGACAACCACGGCGAGGGCGGCATTCTGGCGCTGTATGCGCGGCTGCGGCGGCTGCCGGTGCGGCGGCTGTACCTGCCGGCCATCGTGGGGGCGGCGGCGCTGCTGGCCGATGGCATCATCACGCCGCCCATCTCGGTGGCCTCGGCCATTGAGGGGCTGCGGATGCTGAAGCCCGACCTCGATACCGTGCCCATTGTGCTGGTTATCATCGTGGGGCTGTTTGCGGTGCAGCAGTTTGGCACACAGCTGATTGGCAAGCTGTTTGGGCCGGTGATGACGGTGTTTTTCTCGATGCTGGCCGTGCTGGGCGTGGGGCAGCTGGTGCAGGAGCCGGACATTCTGCGGGCCTTCAGCCCCCACTACGCCCTGACGATGGTGACGCAGGTGCCGGGCGCGTTCTGGCTGCTGGGCTCCATTTTTCTGTGCAGCACCGGGGCCGAGGCCCTGTACGCCGACATGGGCCACGTGGGCCGGCGCAACATCTACGGCTCCTGGACTTTTGTGAAAATCTGCCTCGTGCTCAACTACCTGGGCCAGGGCGCCTGGCTGCTGCGCCACTTGGGGCCGCCGCTGGGCGAGCAAAACCTGTTCTTCCTGATGATGCCGAAGTGGGCGCTGCTGCCGGCCATCGGGCTGAGCACGCTGGCCACCATCATTGCCTCGCAGGCGCTCATTTCGGGCTCGTTCACGCTGGTGGTGGAGGCGCTGCGGCTGCGCTTCTGGCCCAAGGTGAAGGTGAACTACCCCACCGAATTGCGCGGCCAGGCCTACGTGCCCAGCCTGAACTGGCTGCTGTGCGCCGGCTGCGTGGGCGTGGTGCTCTACTTCCGCGAATCGGGCAAGATGGAAGCCGCCTTCGGCCTGGCCGTAACGGTGACCATGCTCATGACCACCGTGCTGCTGGCCTACTACCTGCGGATGCGCCGCGTGGCCGGCGGCTGGATTGTGCTGCTCGTGGGCCTGTACGGGGTCATCGAGGGTTCTTTTCTGGTGGCTAACCTGGCCAAGTTCAGCCACGGCGGCTGGCTGTCGGTGCTGCTGGCCGGGGTAATTCTGGTGGTGATGCTGAGTTGGATTGCCGGCCAGCGCATCCGCAACGAGCTGACCGAGTTTGTGCCGCTGGCCGAGTGGCTGCCGCTGCTCCAACGCCTGAGCAACGACCCGACCGTGCCCAAGTACGCCACCCACTTGGTGTACCTCACCAAGGCCGAGGACGGCCGGGAGGTGGAAAACGCCATCATTCACAGCATTTTCAAGAAGCGCCCCAAGCGGGCCGACGTGTACTACCTCGTGCACGTGACCACCACCGACGAGCCCTACACCCGCCGCTACCGCGTGACGCACGTGCTGCCCAACGAGCTGGTGCGCATCGATTTCTACCTCGGCTTCCGCGTGGACCAGGCCCTGAACTACATGTACCGCCAGGTGGTGGCCGACCTCGTGAAAAACCACGAAGTGGACATTGCCTCGCGCTACGAGTCGTTGCGCGGGCGGGACGTAACCGGCGATTTTCAGTTTGTGATTCTCAACAAAACCCTGCCCTACCAATACCTGCTGCGCGGCTGGCAGCGCATGGCCCTGCGCCTGCACGGCTGGCTGAAGTGGCTGGGCGCCTCCGAAACCGAAAGCTTCGGCCTCGACAACAGCACCTTCACCATCGAAAACGTGCCCCTGCACATGCCCGCCCGCCCCGAGCTGGAGCTGACGCGCAGCTAGACAGACAGAGCAAAAAAGAACGTCATGCTCATCTGGCGTCCGCGCAGTCGAAGCATCGCTACCGCTTCGTCCGGCTCCCCTCTCCTGAGGAGAGGGGCCGGGGGTGAGGTTGCTCGTCAGGCGAAGCGGTAGCGATGCTTCGACTGCGCGGACGCCAGATGAGCATGACGTTCTGAATGTTTCTCCTAACCCTTTGCCTGCTGCTCCTTCTAAACCGCCAATCCCCATGAACCCCACGTCCGACCCCCGCGACCAATCTGCCGAGCGGTTTCTGCGCCTGGTGCAGGCCAAGCGGCGCGGCACGCTTAAGGTGTACCTGGGGCTGGCCGCGGGCGTGGGCAAAACCTTCCGCCTGCTGCAGGAGGCGCACGAGCTACGCCAGCACGGCGTGGGCGTGCTGCTGGGCTACATCGAAACCCACGGCCGCCCCGGCACCGTGGCCGAGCTGAAAGACCTGCCGCTGCTGCCTCGCAAAAGCATTTTTTACAAAGGCCGGGCGCTGGAAGAAATGGACCTGGAGGGCATCATCCAGCGCCGGCCGCAGGTGGTGGTGGTGGATGAGCTGGCCCATTCCAACGTGCCGGGCTCGCGCCACGAAAAGCGCTGGCAGGACGTGGAATACCTCGTGGCCCAGGGCATTTCGGTGATTACGGCCGTGAACGTGCAGCACCTCGAAAGCCTGCACGACCAGGTGCTGAAAATCACCGGCACCGACGTGACCGAGCGCATCCCCGACCAGTTGCTGAAAGCCGCCGACGAGGTGGTAAATGTGGACCTGACCGTGGGCGAGCTGCGCGCCCGTCTGGAAGAGGGCAAAATCTACGACCCCGCCAAAGTGCCCACGGCGCTGGCCAACTTTTTCCAGGCCGAAAACCTGTTGCAGTTGCGGCGGCTGGCCGTGCGCGAAGTGGCCCAGTTGCTGAGCCGGCAGGTGGAATCCGACGCCGGCGGGGCGCCCGCCGTGGCCCCGCAGCGCCGCAACGACGACCGCCTGCTGGCCTGCATCAACTCCAACAGCCAGGCCGCCAAGGAAATCATCCGCAAGACCTCGCGGCTGGCCGACCGGTTTTCGGCCGCCGCCTGGTACGTGCTCTACGTGCAAACCGGCCGCGAATCGTCGGACCGCATCGGCCTGGCCACCCAGCGCCACCTACTGAATAATTTGCAACTGGCCACCGAGCTGGGCGCCCAGATTCTGCGGGTGAAGGACGACGACGTGGTGGGCGCCATCCGGCGGGTGGCCGCTGAGAAAAATGCCACCCTGCTGGTTTGCGGCATCACCCGCGAAAAGGGGCTGTGGGAGCAGCTCTCGCGGCGCGGCGTGACGGCCGATTTGCTGCGTGCCGTAGCCGATGACGGGCGGGACTTGGACGTGTATTTGGTGACGTATTGAAGCTGAACGATGTAGAGACGCGACACTTCGCGTCTCGGCGTTGAACAACGGAAACCGCACAGATTAAACAACATCAGCAACGACAAGACGCAAAGTATTGCGTCTCTACATCGTTCTAAAAGCCCATGAACCTCAAAACCAAAATCACCACCGGCTTCCTGGCCATGCTGCTGCTGCTGCTCAGCATCGGCGGCTACGCGTACTACTCCCTGCGCCAGCTCGACCGCAGCACGCGCGACGTGCTCAAGGCCAATCTGTACTCCATCGAGCTGGGCCAGCGGATGCTGAAAAGCCTCAACCAGCTGGCCCGCCAGCCGCTGCCCGACACGGCCGGCACCGCCGCCTTCGTGGCCGCGCTGGGCGAAGAAGCCCGCAACGTGACTGAGCC
>NZ_BAAGZM010000432.1:0-3715 GCF_054778495.1 Hymenobacter agri | reverse complement strand
GCGGCGTCCGGCCGGTAACGCTGGGCGCCTCGCGGCTGCGCACGGAAACGGCCGCGCTAGCGGCGGTGTTCACGGCGCAGGTGGTGCACCAATTGTAAACTGCTACTCCGCCACCAGCGCCGACGCATCCGCCTGCGAATCTTGCGCGGCGGCGGCGGCAGCTTCGGCGGCTTTTTTGGCCAGCTTCTTTTTGCGCCAAGGGGCGTCCTGTTCCCAGTCGCCGGCCATGATGCAGCCGTAGGGCCGGATTTCGTCGATGATGGTTGCCAAGCCGAAATCGGTGATTTGCTGCTTCACGTCTTCGGCGTTTTTGTAGGCACTGGGCAGCTCCGAAATGTCGATGCGGTTGAAGAAAAAGCGGGCATCGATACCCTGGGTTTCTTCGGCAAAGATTTGCTCGTTGGTCTGGCCGATTTTGCTGTATTTGTGGCGGGTGCGGCTGAGGTTGCGGCCGGCGCCGTGCGGGGCAAAACCGAGGTTATTGGCCGTGGTGTCGCCTTCCACGATGAGAATAGGCTGGGCCATGTTCAGCGGAATGATGCGCGGGCCGGTGATGTCGGGCATAAACTTGGGGTCGAGCGGCGTGGCACCTTTGGCGTGGTAGAACACGTCGCCGTCGCGAAACACGAAGTTGTGCTCGTTCCAGTAGCGCTGCTGCACGGGTGCGGCCAGCTTGGCGGCTACGGCGTCGTGCAGCACCTCATGGTTGCGCTTGGTCCACTTGCGCACGGTTTGCAGCGCGTTCCAGTAATTCACGCCTTCCACCGATTCGCTGGGAATCCAGGCGTTGTCGGGCGCGGTTTCGGGCGAAATCTCACGGCGGTAAAATTCCGCAATTTTCATCCCGTTGCCATAGAGCACGGCCCCCACGCCGCGCGAGCCGTGGTGCGTCACGAGCATGGTGTCGCCGGTGGCGGCCGACACGCCCACGTAGAGAAAGTGGTTGCCGTCGCCCTGGGTGCCGAGGTGCTCGTGGGCCATTTTCAGGCTGCGCTCGGAATTCAGAAACGGGTTGGCGCGCATTTCGGCCTCGATTTCGGGGGGAAGCTCAAATTGCTGCGCCGGCTCGCGCCCGCCGGGGCCGAAGTGCGTGATGCCCTGCGCCACGTCGAGCACCGTTTTGGGGTCGGTTTTACCCAGGTTGGTCAGCATCACCGAGCAGCAGATGTCGGCCGAGTGCATGCCCGGGTGAATGGCGTTGCGCGCGGCCACTACCCCGCCCACCGGAATGGTGCCCAGCGGGCCCGCCGGGCAGGCATCGGGCATAATGGCCCCGGCTACCACCGTGGGCGTGCGCATGAGCTGCTGCATCGACTGCCGCACGTAGTCGATGTTGGCCTGTTCCACGGCCGTGTCGGCCCGAATATTTTCGTGGAATGATACCGGCGCGGGCAATAGCGGCAGCACGGGGGCCGGCTTCACGATATCGAGGTAGGCGTGCAGGGCCTCGCCTTCGAGGGCGTGGGCATTGATGTGGTCCAGCGCGTCCTTGAACCATTTGCCGGGCTTGAAGCCCAAATCGAGTAATCCTTTGCCGGTCATCAGCGGTAGTGATAGCAGGAACGGCAGTCCGCCCCGCGTGAGGAAAGTGATTCAGGAAAATAGCCCTTGTAAACCAAGCCCGGGGCCGCGCTTACGAGGCCAGCGTGGTTTCGGAAGCGGCCGTGGCCCGCGGCTGAGAAGCCGCCTGGTAAAAAGCCCGCATGAATTTGCTGCGGTACACCAGCGTCATCATCAGCGCCACCCCACCATTGAACGCGAGCCCCAGCGCGAGCACGAATGCGTGCATGGCCGGCGCCTCCACGCTGCCGCGCAGCCAGCCGCGGTAGAAGCTGAAGGTTTCGACCAGCACCAGCAGCGGCAGCAGCCACAGCAGCCGGCGCCGGGCCGCATCGGAGCGGTTTATCATGCGCAGGGCGGTGAGCAGCGTGAGCAACGCCAGGCCCAGGTGCAGCAGGTAGAGGCACCAATGCAGCTCGCCGGATACGTAGCCCACCGCCCCACCATACTTCTGCTGCTGGGCATTCCAGTTGCCTAGCAGCCAGGCCAGTTGCCCGAAAATATTGCTGTAAGCCTGCACCAGCAGCGCTAGGCAGATGGCCTGCCACACCTTGGCTTTGCCGTGCTGCCCACGGTCGGACTGGTAATTGTGGTAGAGTCCCACGGCCAGAATAAGCAGCGCAATGACTTTGAAGCCGTTCATAGAAAGTTGCCGGATGGCGCGTTGAGCATTGGTCCGGACGAAAGTAGGACGCGCCGCCGAATTCCTTTCGGCTCACCTCGGCTAGCGGCCGGGCCGGCTACGCCGGCTCGATGTGAATGAGCACGTGGCCCAACTGCGGCAGCTCCCGCCGGAGCGTGTCTTTCAGCTGGTGGGCTACTTCGTGGCCTTCGCGCACGCTGATGTCGCCACTTACCAGGGCATGCAGGTCGATGTGGTACTGCATGCCGGCTTTGCGCACGAAGCATTTTTCGGTGCCGCGCACGCCGGGCACGGTGCCGGCCACCTGCCGGACTTCGGCCACCAGGTCGTCGTACACGTGCTCGTCGAGGATTTCGCCCAGCGCCGGCCGGAAAATGTGGTAGCTGTTGTAAAAGATGAGGCCGGCGGCCAGCAGCGCGGCCCAGTCGTCGGCCGACTCATACCCCTTACCCATGTACAGGGCAATGGAAATACCAATAAAAGCGGCCACCGACGTGATGGCGTCGCTGCGATGGTGCCAGGCGTCGGCTTTCAGCGACGAGCTGTTGGTTTCCTCGGCGCGCTTCATCACCAGCCGAAACGAAATTTCCTTCCAGATAATAATGCCGCCGAGCACGATGAGCGTCCAGGATTTGGGCAGCTCGTGAGGCGTGCCGATGTTTTGGATGCTCTCGTAGGCGATGATGGTGGCCGAGGTGATGAGGAAGCCCACCACCAGAAACGTCACCAGCGGCTCGATGCGACCGTGGCCGTAGGGGTGGTTGTCGTCGGCGGGGCGATTGGCGAATTTCAGGCCCAGCAACACCAGAATGGAGGCGAAAATGTCGGCCGTCGACTCGATGGCATCGGCCACCAGGGCGTAGGAATTGCCGAAGAAGCCAGCCGCGCCCTTAATCAGGGCCAGGCTGGCATTGCCGGCGATGCTGAAATAGGTGGCCTTAACGGCCGTTTCGTGGTTAGAGAGCGCCGGAGCGGTAGCGTCAGTCATCGGGCGAAAGTAAAATACCGGCCCGAACCGGACCCGCGGCGGCCCTTGCATCGGCTACCTGCCGCTACTACGGCAACCGCGGGCCCGCAGATGCCACCGCCGGCCCCGGAGCCACTGCCACGGCCGCCGTCTGCGGCCACAACTGCCGGATGGCCGCTAAGTGCGCCAGCAGCACCAGCGGCACTACCACCCCCGGCAGCCACACAAACGGAAAGTGCAGAATGGCTACGTTGGGCTGCTCGAAGCCAAACCGCTGCAAAGGCGTGGGCACCGAGAGCAGGGCATTCGCCACGATATTAACCAGCGAAATCAGGCTCAACGCATTCCAGAGCAGCAGCCCGCGCCGGCCCAGCTGCTGCCGCCGAAACGCCAGCCACCACACCAGCGGCGCGGTGAGGCCGGCCAGCACATCCCAGTTTCGCCCCTCAAAGGTCATCAGCCGGGGCACGGCATGATGCACGTACAAGCCAAACAGCACCAGCTCGACCGGCACCCGCACCACGTGCAGCAGCGAGAGCACGTCG
>NZ_BAAGZM010000431.1:0-3720 GCF_054778495.1 Hymenobacter agri | reverse complement strand
GGGCGCGGCGTGGGTAGCGACTGGGGCAGGCGCTGCCGGAGCGGCAGCAGTAACCGGGGAAACAGCGGGAGCAGCTACCGGCGCGGGCTGGGCGTGGTTGTTGCTGCTGCCGACGTAGCCACCGTTGCTGGCGCTGCTGTTGCTGGCCGGCGCGGGGGCAGCCAAAGCTTCTCCACCGCTTAGGCTGCTAGTTTTTTTTTTAGCCTCGCCGTTGGCGGGGCTCAGTTCACGCACGAATTGCACGGCTCCGTTCAGGTAGGCCAGCTTCATCAACGCCAGCTCGACGTGGAGGCGCTGGTTTTTGGCTTGCTTGAATTCCCGGTCGCACTGGCTAATGAGGTTCAGGGCCGAGAGCAGGAAGGCCAGTGGCGCGGCCTGGGCCTGCTGCACGTACTTCAGCCGGATACCCTCGGACACTTCCAGCAGCTGCACGGTCACGGCGTCTTTGCAGACCAGCAGGCCGCGCAGGTGCTCGGCGGTGCCCACCACGAAGTTGTGCAGGTCGAAGCCGTTCTGCATCACCTCATCGAGCAGGAGCAGCGCGGCGGAGAGGTTTTCGGTCAGCAGGCTGTCGACGAGGCGGAAGTAGTAGTCGTAATCGAGGATGTGCAGGTTCTGCACCACCTCTTTGTAGGTGAGGTTATTGCCGCCAAAGGTCACCATCTGGTCGAACATCGACAGGGCGTCGCGCAGGCCGCCGTCGGCCTTCTGGGCCAGCAGGTGCAGGGCATCGTCTTCGGCCGTGATGCCTTCCTGGGTGGCCACATAGCGCAGGTGCCCGCGCATGTCTTCCACCTTGATGCGGCTGAAATCGAAAATCTGGCAGCGCGACAGGATGGTTGGAATAATCTTGTGGCGCTCAGTGGTGGCGAGGATGAAAATGGCGTAGCTCGGCGGCTCCTCCAGCGTTTTCAGAAACGCGTTGAAAGCCGCATTCGAGAGCATGTGCACCTCGTCGATGATATAAATCTTATACTTGCCGGCCTGCGGGGCGTAGCGCACCTGCTCCACCAGCGAGCGAATGTCCTCTACCGAGTTGTTGGAGGCCGCATCCAGCTCGTGCACGTTGAACGAAGCGTTTTCTTGGAAGGCGACGCAGGAGGCACAGGTGCCGCAAGCCTCGGTTTCGGCCGTGAGGTTGGTGCAGTTGATGGTTTTGGCCAGGATGCGGGCGCAGGTGGTTTTGCCTACGCCACGCGGGCCGCAAAACAGGAATGCCTGCGCCAAGTGGTGGCTCTGGATGGCATTCTGCAGCGTGGTGGTGACGTGCTGCTGCCCCACCACGCTGCGAAACGTGGAAGGACGGTACTTGCGGGCCGAAACGACGAAATTATCCATAAGTTCTATCTACAAAGTTACCCCGAAACGGGCGGCTTTGGAAGCAGGTGGGACCGGCGTAGACTAATAGCCGAACGTCATGCAGAGCGCAGCGAAGCATCTCTACCGCGTAACTAATTCACTGCTTGCAACGAAGCGGGCAAGATGCTTCGCTGCGCTCTGCATGACGTTCTTTTTATCCTGTCCGCCCACCTGTCAAACACCCAAACCACCGGAAACCTTCCCTCCTCCCCTGCCGTTTCAATTTCACCGCGTACCTTCGCGGCCCGCTTCGCCTCTCGAGGCAACGGCGGGAATCGTTCTTTACCAACTGGGGATGACCGGAATTGACAGCTTGCGCAAATTGCGGGTAAGCGTGCCAGGAGTTGATGGAAGCTCTCCTGTCAAAAAATCTATCGAAAAACAACTGGCGACTATTCGTACGCCATGGCTGCCTAGTTCAGAATTAGGTAATGTCATCGTTCCGCTCGGGTAAGTTTCTACACCTGGGAGTTCGGAGCGTCGTAAGTAGAAAATAGCCTTCGCAGCGCGGTGATGCGGGGGCGAAACCCAACTGCCGATAAGGGAAGCTCAAGGGCCTGACTGACGCCTGAGCTTCTTCGAAAATTCAAGTCTGGATACGCACGTAGAAAGCACGTTGATTTCCTTGTCTGGACCAGGGTTCGAATCCCTGCATCTCCACCCTTTTAAAACCCCGTTTGCAGCTTGCAGGCGGGGTTTTTCGGTTTTCCGGGGGCGCCCGGCCACCGGAAAACAGCCGGTTCGCTCGGTCAAATTATGCAACTCTGCGGCGGTATTTAGTACCAACTTCCCTGGCGGGTGGCCGTTCCTTTGTAATGTGATTGTGGGATGAGCCTGATAGCTGCCAGACCCGGCAATCGCCTAGTAACCTATCCGTTATGGAACCTGCCACTAAAACTGAAACCCTCGACATCGAAGGCATGACCTGCGCCTCGTGCGCGTCCTTCGTGGAGAAGTCGCTCAGCCGCACGCCCGGCGTGCAGCGGGCGATGGTCAACTTTGCCACCGAGAAGGCTACCGTGGACTACGTGCCCACCCAGGCCTCGCCGGCCAGCCTCAAAGAAGCCATCATCAACGCCGGCTACGGCGTGGTAGAGCGCGCCCCCGATACCAGCGCCGCCGAGCGCAGCGCCGAAATCGACCGCCAGAAGGCCCTGGCCTACCAGAAGCTCAAGCGCCGCTTCTGGGTGGCCGTGGGGTTGGCAATGGTCATCATGCCGCTGAGCATGCTCATGCTCTGGCCGGCCATGATGGCGCGCGTGAACATGCAGTGGCTCAACTACGCGCTGCTGCTGCTTACGCTGCCCGTGCTGGGCTACAGCGGGCGCGAGTTCTACGAGTCGGCCTGGAACGGCTTCAAGCACCGGGCCGCCAACATGGATACGCTCATTGCCGTGGGCACGGGCGCGGCGTTTCTCTACAGCCTGGCCGGCACGGTGGTGCCCAGCTTCTTTACCAGCCGGGGCCTCACGCCCGAGGTGTACTACGATACCACGGCCACCATCATTGCCCTGATTCTGCTGGGAAAGGTGCTGGAGCTGCGGGCCAAAACCCAGACCTCGGCCGCCATGCGCAGCCTCATGGGCCTGCAAGCCAAAACCGCCCGCGTCGTACGCCCCGACGGCGCTGAGGTCGACGTGCCCATCGAGCAGGTGCAGCTTGGCGACCTGGTGGTGGTGCGCCCCGGCGAGAAGGTGGCCACCGACGGCCTCATCACCGAAGGCAGCTCGGCGCTCGACGAAGCCATGCTCACGGGCGAAAGCCTGCCGGTGCAGAAACAGGTGGGCGACCCGGTGTTCGGGGCCACCCTCAACAAAACCGGTTCCTTCCGCTTTCGCGTCACCAAAGTGGGCGCCGATACCATGCTCTCCCAGATTGTGAAGCTGGTGGAAGATGCCCAGGGCAGCCGCGCCCCCATTCAGCGGCTGGCCGACAAGGTGAGCGCCATCTTCGTGCCCACGGTGGTGGTCATTGCCATTCTCACGTTCGTGCTCTGGTTTGATTTGGCCCCGGCCGGCACCCGCCTACCGCTGGCGCTGGTCAACTTCGTGGCCGTGCTCATCATTGCCTGTCCCTGCGCGCTGGGGCTGGCCACGCCCACGGCCATCATGGTGAGCACCGGCAAGGGCGCCGAGCACGGCGTGCTGGTGCGCAACGCCGAGGCGCTGGAAAAGGCCTACCAAGTAAACACCGTGCTGCTCGATAAAACCGGCACCATCACCCGGGGCGAGCCGGCCGTGACGGATTTCTGGACGCTGCCCGGCCAGGAGGCCAGCCAGCTGCTGCTGGTGGCGGCCGCCGTGGAGCGGCAGAGCGAGCATCCGCTGGCCGAAGCCGTGGTGCGCCACGCCGACGCACAAA
>NZ_BAAGZM010000430.1:0-3734 GCF_054778495.1 Hymenobacter agri | reverse complement strand
GGCGGGCCGCTGGGCATTCCGCTCACCACCGCCGAGCAGGCCGACCTGCTGGCCTTCCTGAACACGCTCACCGACGACGCTTTTGTGCGCGACCCGCGCCTGGCCGAGCAGCCGTAGGGACCGGCTGGGGTGTGGCTCACTTCAATTTATTCAAATGACAACCAAACAATTACTCCTGCTAACCGGCCTGCTGCTGGGGCTGGCCGGCCCCGGCCGGGCCTGCGACATCTGCGGGTGTTTCATGGGCATTACGCCCTACGACAACCAGAGCAGCTTCAGCCTGATGCACCGCTACCGCATTTTCAACGGCTACCACGCGCTGGGGCAGTCGCCGCAGTTTTTTCCGGCCGGGGCGCGGCCGTTTTTTCCCTCGCCCCTGAACGGCGACAACGGCTACCAGCACAGCCATCACGGCGACCCAACTGATTTTGAAGCCTTTCGAGTGGTGGAGCTACGGGCCAAATACTTTCTGGCGCGGCGCGTCGAGCTGAACGCCTTCGTACCCTACGTGATGAACACCTCGCAGATAAACGGCCGGCAGCTCAACGCTTCGGGCCTCGGCGACGTGACGGTATTTGCCGGCTACCACCTCATCCGGGCCATCGAGACGGCGGGCGTGCAGAGCCGGCTCATCGTGGGCGGCGGCGTGAAACTGCCCACCGGCGCCTACGACCGCCGCAACCCCAGCGGCGTGCGCTACGCCCTGCTGAACCAGGTGGGCACCGGCACCACCGACGGCTTCGTGTACGCCAACTATATTGGCAGCTACCGCAGCTTCGGGCTGAGCGTGAACAGCAGCTACCGCCGGGCTACTGAAAATAAATTTCGCAACAGCCTGGCCCCCAGCACGGCCACCTACGCCAGCCTGTTCTACCGCGTGCCGCTGGGCGAGAACTGGCAGCTATACCCCTCGGCACAATTCTTTTACGAGAAAACCAAGGGCGAAATGCTGGAAGGCCAGCTTACCGGCGAGCACGCGATGAACAACGCGCTGCTGGGCCCGGGGCTCGACGTGTATTACAAGAACTTCTCGCTGAACACCGGCTTCCAGCTGCCCATCTACACCGCCGAAACCGACCACCCGGCCAGCGCGGGCCGCCTGGTGCTGTCGGTGGGCTACAGCTTTAACCAGACCAAGTACCTGCTGGGCCGCAAGAGCTAGAGGAGGTGAAACATCCGCAGAAAGAACGTCATGCTGAGCTTGTCGAAGCAGCTCTACTGCGCAAGTAATCAGCAATAGTATTAAGGTAGAGCTCCTTCGACAAGCTCAGCATGACGTTCTTTCGATATTATTTCCCAATAACCACCAGACCCACCGGGCATTATTATCTTCACGAAATTGTTAGGTGCGCGATGAAATCACTACTCGTCTTCGGATTGGGCCTGTTGCTGGGGCTGGCTGGCTGTAAGGCCGACTCGGACCCCGTTATCCCCACCGACCCCAACGGTTCGGTAGCACCGCCCACGCCTTACACGCTGACGGTACCGGCCAAATTCCCGGCCCTGCCCGCCGCCCCGGCCGACAATCCGCTCACGGTGGAGGGCGTGGCCCTGGGCCGGCAGCTGTTCTACGAAACGGCGCTATCGGTTGACAACTCGATTTCGTGCGCCTCGTGCCACCGCCAGGAAAAGGCTTTCACCGACGGGCGGGCGCTGTCGCAGGGCGTGAACGGCGGGGTGACGACGCGCAGCGCCATGTCGCTGGCCAACCTGCTCTGGGAGCCCAAGCTGACCTGGGACGGAGGCGCCACCAGCCTCGAAACGCAGGCCCGCATTCCGATTGAAAAAACGGTCGAGATGCACCAGTCACTGGCCGCGGGCGTGGCCCGGCTGCAAGCCAATGCCACGTATCCGCCGCTGTTCCGCAAGGCGTTTGGCAGCAGCACCATCACCGAGGCCAACACCCTCAAGGCCCTGGCCCAGTTCGAGCGCACCCTGATTTCGGGCAACTCGCGCTACGACCAGTTTCGGGCCGGCAACCGCACCGCCCTCAGCAGCTTCGAGCAGCAGGGCCTGGTGCTGTTCACCACGCACCCCGACGGGCCGGCCGGCGTGCGCGGCGGCAATTGCAGCGACTGCCACGGCGAGCCGCTGTTCACCGACCACGCCTTCCGCAACAACGGCCTCGACGCTACCTTCACCGACCTGGGCTTTGGCGGCATCACCGGCCAGCCCACCGACAACGGGAAATTTCGGGTGCCGAGCCTACGCAACATCGCCCTCACGGCGCCCTACATGCACGACGGCCGCCTGGCCACCCTCGAAGCCGTGCTCGACCATTACAACGAGCACGTGGTGGTGAGCAGCCCCAACATCGACCCGCTGCTGCTCAACGGCAGCAACGACCCGCGCGGCCCCGGCCACCCGCTGAGTTTGACCACCACGGAAAAGGCCCAGATTGTGGCGTTTCTGCGCACGCTCACCGACTCCACGTTCATCCGCGACCCACGCTTTGCTAAGCCCTGATGCAGTGCATTTGGGTAAGCTGAACGCTGGAAACACGGTGCCCGGGCCTGCGTAAGGCCGCCAGCACCATCCTCTTTCCCAGCGACGAGCATTCACCTCAATCCGCAAGCCGTGGCCTACGCCCGCCGCCAGATTCAGGACGGCAAAACCAAGAACGACCAGGGCTGCCGGGGCCTGCAAAACCCTGATTCGCATCAGGAAAACGCCTTCCTCGCCAAACACGAGATGGAGGAATCCGCCAGCTGGCACCTGGCCTCGACAAAAGCAAGGGCCCCGATACCAAAGGCGCCTACAAATTTCCCTACGGCGACTTCGAAACCGTGCACCGCGACGGTCTGCTGGCCGCTAGGGAGCGCGCCGCCCAGCAGGGCTACCCCGCCATTGAGAAGGCCGCCGACGAGTTGCTGACGCTGCTAGCAAAGCAGGCGCAGTAGCTCCGGTTAGCCGTTCCTGAAAGCCCCGGCCGCGTGTGCAGCCGGGGCTTTCAGGTTTTACGGCAATGCCCCCTTAACTTCTCAATTCTTCAGAAACGAATGTGCCTCGGCGGCTTCGCCAAAGTTCTTGTACTGCACGTTGCCCGGCAGCACGCCCACTTGTATCTGGCCCACGGCCAAGCGCGCAAATACATCGAGCGGCAGCAGCGTGGCCACCCGCACATGGGTGGGCCGGGCCACCCGGCGGCCCTGCCAGTGCTCCACTACCCAGGCCTTTTCCTCGTCGGTGAGCGGGGCCATCAGGCGGGTGTCGGAGAGCAGGCTGGTCCAGTTCCGGCGCAGCAGCAGCGCCCCGGCCTGCGTGAGCATAGCCGCAATGGCGCCCGCCGGCCGCTTGCCCGCCTGGTAGCGGATAAGGGCATACCCGGCCGGGTGCTCAAACAATTCGCCGGCTTCATTCGCAAAAACAGCAGTCAGAGTGGTTTCAGGCATGGCTAACAATGGGCGGGCAAAGGTAGCCGGCAAATGCCAACGGTTCAGCTTGGCCACACGCACACCTTGGCCCACGCGCTGGCATCCTTCCCAAAAACAAACCGGCCCCCGGTCCACTCAAGGACCGGGGGCCGGTTACACCAAGGCCGGGGTGCTTACTGCACCACCAGCTTCTTCACTACTACGCCCGAAGTGGTGTTGAGGTGCAGCGTGTACACGCCCGTGGCCAGGTTTGCCAGGTCGAGGCGATGCGCGGCCGCGCCCTGGGCGGGCAGCAACTGGGTACGCACCGTGCGGCCCAGGGCATCAACCAGCTCGGCGGCTACCGCTACGCGGCCCAGC
>NZ_BAAGZM010000429.1:0-3735 GCF_054778495.1 Hymenobacter agri | reverse complement strand
ACTTCGGTGGCGGTAGCGCCGGGCGGAATTTCGCCCACGGCGGCGCTCATGGCACGTAGCATCGCCTGGCGGTTGCGGGTGAGGCCCAGCGGCGCGCTGTGCAGCATCACGCGGCGGAAAAGCTGCGGGGCGTCGTCGGTCAGCATCAGCTGGGCAATGGCATCGGCCCCCGACGAATGGCCAAACATGGTAACCAAAGCCGGGTCGCCGCCGAACGCGCCGATATTGCGTTGCACCCAGCGCAGAGCGGCCAGCAGGTCGAGCAGGCCGAGGTTGGGCGGCGTGGTATCGGTGCCCAGAAACCCGAACAGCCCCAGCCGGTACGTCACGGCCACAAACACCAGCCGCTGCTCACTCACCCAGGTAGCGGGGTCGTACAGGGCCAAATCGCCGGCGCCCGACACGTAGGAGCCGCCGTGTACCCACACGACGACGGGCAGCTTTTCCCTGGGCCGAACATCGGCCGGCACCGTGATGGACAGGCGCAGGCAGTCTTCGTCGAAATCCAGGGCCGCGAACAGGTCGCCCATTACCTGGTCCACGCGCGGGTCGGCCAGCTGGGGGCAGGCGGGCGCCGGAGTAGTGGCGTGAATGGGTTCAGTCGCGTCCGGCTCTGGCTCGGGCGGCCGGAAGCGGGCGGCGCGGGCGTAGCGGATGCCCGTGACGCGCAGTACCGGCCCATCAGCCCGGCCGATGATGCGGCCGGCGGGGGCGGAGAAGGTGGGAGGAGGTAGCAAAGGAGAATTGAATGATTCAGAACGTCATGCTGAGCGCAGCCGAAGCATCTCTACCGCTTCGTTGCTTCATCTGAATTAGTATTGAGGTAGAGATGCTTCGGCTGCGCTCAGCATGACCGTTTATTTTGCTTTTTGCTAACTCCTAATGCAGCGCCCGCTTCTTGATGATGCCGCCCTGCGCGTCGTCGATGCGGTACTGCACGATAAAGGCGCGCGGGTCGACTTCCTGCACCGCCGTGCGCAGGGCGGGCAGCTCCAGGCGCGTGACCACGGTGAACACGATGTCGCGCTCCAGGCCCAGCTCGCCGCGCTTGCCGTAGCCCGATTTGCCCTGGTACATCGTCACGCCCCGGCCCAGCTTCTCGGTGATGACTTTGCGCACCGCGTCGCTGTGCTCCGAAACAATGGTGACGCCCGTGTACTGCTCAATGCCGTTCAGCACGAACTCCAGCACGCGGGCGGCGGCGAAGTAGGTGAGCATGGAATACAGAGCCGGCTCGGTGCCCAGCACCAGCACCGCCACGCCGAAAATGACGACGTTGAGAATGAGAATCAAGTCGCTCACTTTCAGCAATACTAGGAAGCGGCTCACCAGCAGGGCGGCAATTTCGGTGCCGTCGAGCACGGCCCCGCCGCGCATGGCCAGCCCGATGCCCGCCCCAATGAACACCCCGCCGAATACGGCCGTGAGCAGCTTATCGTGCGTCACATCGGGGAAGGGCACCACGGCCAGCACCAGCGCCAGTCCGCCAATGCCCAGCGCGCTGCGCAGGGCAAAGCGCCGCCCCAGCTGGTTGTAGCCGAGGGCAATGAAGGGCAGGTTGATGACGAGAATCAGAATGGACAGCGGCAGCCGAAATGCCGCCGCCAGCAGCATCGATACCCCCGTGACGCCGCCATCAATGAAGTGGCTCGACAGCAGAAACGCCTTCAGCCCAAACGCCGCCGACACCACCCCGGCGGTGATGAACAGGGCGTTTTTCAGCTCCGAGTTGGGCCGGTTGAGCTGGGCCACGGCGGTGGGGGCGGCGGCCGGGTTATCGGGAAGGGTATCGGTAGGGGAGGACGTTGTTTCGGTCATAGCAAGAGCAATAGAGATAATAAAATAGCAGAACGTCATGCTGAGCTTGCCGAAGCATCTCTACCGCGTAACTAATCTCGGCGATTGAGTTTACTACTGCGGTAGAGATGCTTCGACGAGCTCAGCATGACGTTCTTATTGGTACGAGCAACTAGCCTTCCTGCGACAGAATCAATGCCGCGTAGGGCGCGATGGCGATGCTGCCGTGCCAGGCAAAGCCGTCGTACTCGCCTTCCTCAGCGTCGAGGCCGAAGCTGGGCATGTCGCCGAATTCGCCGTCGTAGCCCTGCCAGTCGCTGTTGAAGCGCACCGTCCAGTGGCCGGGGCCGGGCAGGCCGATGGTGTAGCCGGCGTGGGCCTGGTTGGCGAAGTTGGCCAGCACCACGGTGGTATCGCCGGGGGCGGTGGCATCGCCCGACTGGCGCACAAAGGCCACCAGCTTGTCGGCGTTGTTGATGTGCGAAACCCGGGCGTGCTGGCCGGTGAGGCCGCGCGTGTTGCCGCGCTGGTTGCGGCGCAGGGCAATGAGGTCGCGGTAGAGGCCCACTAGGCCGCCGCGCTCCTCGGCGCGCTGCCACTGCACGGGCTCGGTGTCGACGAACGCACCATCGGCCAGCATCTCCTGGCCCTGAAAAATCATCGGGATGCCGGGGGCCGTCATCACCAGGGCCGCGCCCAGGGTGGTGCGCTTCTTGGCAAACCAGTGGTCGGCCGCGCCGGGCATAATTTCCTCGGCCACGCGGTGCTTGCCGTTGGCCACCTCGTCGTGGCTTTCGGTGTAGATGACGCGCCGGAAAGCGTCGTCATTATACCGCTGCGTGAGGGCGCCGGCCACGGCGTGCATGTCGCGGTCGGCGTCGTTGGGCGTCGTTAGGGCGTCCACGATGGGGTACACAAACGCGCCGTCCCACTGCGAGCCGAAGCCCTGGCCGCCGTTTTCTACCGTTTCCGTAATGCCGGCGTTGCCACGTAGGTCTTCGGCGATGGTGATTTTCCAGGGCATGGTTTTGCCGATTTCTTCGTTCACCCAGCGCATCAGGCTCCAGCCTTCGGGCAGGTCGGCGCCGGGGTCTTCCTCGCCGTGCACGTTGCGGATGAAGGCAATGGCATCGGCGCGCAGGCCGTCGCAGCGGTAGTCGGTCAGCCACATCAGGGCGTTGTCGCGGATGTACTGGCGCACTTCGGGGCGGCCGTAGTCGGGGCGGTTGTGGCCCCAGGGCGTTTCGGCCTTCCAGTCGTTGTAGAAGTAGATGCCGCCGCCGTCGTTCTCGCTCCAGCCGTCGAACTGCCACAGGTCGAGGTCGCCGGGGCCGAAGTGGTTGTACACCACATCGAGCACCACCGCGATGCCGTGGGCGTGCGCCGCCTTCACCAGTTCCTTGAAGGCCTGCGGTCCGCCGTAGTCGCTTTCCAGCGCGAAGGGGTTGGCCGGGTTGTAGCCCCACGAGCGGCTGCCCGGAAACTCGGTGGCCGGCAGCAGCTCAATGCAGTTAATGCCCAAATCGCGCAGGTAGGGCAGCTTTTCAATCACGCTCAGGAAGGTGCCCACTCGCTCCGCGTCGGGCGCGTTGAAGGTGCCCACGTGCAGCTCGTACACCACCAGTTCGTTCCAGGCCGGCATCTGAAAGTTGTCGTCGCCCCAGTCAAACACCGGGTTGTGCACCACCGACGAGCCGGCCGAGTTCGTTACCTGCCGGGCGTAGGGGTCGTTGCGGTCAAAGGTTTGCGCGCCGTTTGTGATGCGGAACTTGTACTCGTCGCCGGGCTTGGCTTCGGCCACGTCGGCCGCCCAGTAGCCGTCGGCTTCGTGCGCGAGCGGGTGCTTGTCGCCCGTCCAGTTATTGAAGGAGCCCACCACGGCCACGGCCTCGGCGTGCGGGGCCCACACCCGGAAGGTGGTGCCGGCCGCGTGGGGCA
>NZ_BAAGZM010000428.1:0-3740 GCF_054778495.1 Hymenobacter agri | reverse complement strand
GAGCCCGCGCCGGGGCCGCCGTGTACAAACACGCAGGGGCGGCCCTGGCCCGCCACGCGCACGTACAGCCGCACGCCATCGGTAGTGGTGATGGTGGGGGTGCCGTTGGCCAGCTGGGCGCGGGTGGTGCCGGCAGTGAGCAGGAGCAGAAGAATCGGCAGCAGGGCCTGGCGGAGAGTGCGTAGCGGTTTCATGGCCCAAAACTGCGCTGACGCGCTGCCAGGCGAAAAAGGGTGTTACTCAACCGCAGAAATTGATGGATGAAGCGACTGGCCGGGGCGAAGAGCTGCGCGGCGGCCAGCGCCGCCAAGGCAGCTAAAGCGGTTTCGGAGTCGGTGGACCGCTCTAAGCACCCACGCGCAAGCCAACTAAAAAGAAGCGGCCGCGAAATACGCGTGGCGGCAGGCACGTTACTGGTGCCAATAACTACCGCCGCAGGGTTGCGCGGCTGCCCCCAGTATCTTTGCTTCATGCGTAGTCGCTTCTTGCTTTTCTGTCTGCCAGCGCTGGTCCTGCTGGCCGCGTGTGCCAAAACCGATGCCCCCGTGCGGCTCGATTTCGTGGGGGCTTCCGGCCTCACTTCCGGCAACCGCACCGTCGGCGTCGGCGATACCCTCGTCACCCACGCCTATGCCGTCGGCAACGACCACGCCCTGAAAAGCCTGCGCGTGGAGGTGCGCTACGAGCCCGGCCCGGCCCCCATTCTCTACCCCGTTCCCACCAGTTCGTTCGACAAAGCCAACGCGCCCCAGGCGCGCACCATCACCTACCTCGACTCGCTGCTGCCGGCCAGCAACAGCGGCGCAAGCAGGGGAACCGATGCGCTGCTCATCAACGGCCTGATGGCCCGCACTACCTCCGGCCAGGAAACCTGGACCTACACCGCCACCGACGATACCGACCAAACCGCCGCCCGCAGCTACCGTCTCACCGTGCGCAAGGCCGACTCGGCCGCGGTTTTCCACAGCTATTCGCTTATCCTGCGTCCGGTACCGCGCCGTGCGGCCCGCCCGGCCGCCGTGCGCGACAGCCGCCGCGTGTTCCTGAACCTGCGCTACGGCCTGCTGCTGCCCCGCTACAGCGTGCTCAACGGTAGCCAGTCGCTGCAAGGCAACCAGGTTCTCGTCGACTTGATATGCAACGCTACACAAACCGGCAACGCCGTCGCCCTCGTTGCGCCAGCGGATACCGCCAGCCGACTGCCTCGAAGGGATGTTCGTTGGCCCGAAGCCAACCGCCGCGCCACCGAAATTCGCGCCCAGGGTCTCAGCCCCACACAGTTCAGCAGCGCCACCACCAACGCGGCCATTCAGGCTGCTTTCGGGGCCAGCGCGCCATATCAATACCCCAGCGGCATCAGCAGCACCGGCACCACCGGCCCGCTGGCCGCCAATCAGGTTATCGCCTTCAAGGCGTTCGACGAAAGCGGTACCCCGTATTACGGCCTCTTGCAGGTGACGGCCTTCACCGGTGGTACCAATCCATTGCTCACCTGCCAGGTAAAAGTGCAGAAATACTAGTGCCGTAATCAACGTAAAAAGGCCGTCCCGAATACTCGGGACGGCCTTTTTACTGAGAATTGCCGACTGGCCTGACGTTAGAAAATAACGCCCGCCGTAATGGTGGTGGTATAGCGGCTGGCGTCCGTTTTGATGAGCGGTGCCAGGTCGGTGCCGCCTGGGCCGTACACGTGGTAGGGGTTGTAGCTCTGGCCGTAGGTGGTGTACACGCCGGCGGCGTCGAGGAAGAAATTCTTCTGCCGCAGGCCCAGGCCCGCAGTGTAGAAGTTCTGGGCGCGCTCGTTGTTGGTATCGGCCTGGTAAGGGTCGCCGTAGCGGGCGTAGCCAGCCCGCACCCGAAACACATCGAACCGGCCCTCAGCCCCGAAGCGCAGGTTCACCGTGTTCTGGTACTGGCTGCGGATGGCGGCGTTTTCGTCGGTAAATGAATAGCTGTCGCCGTTGGCGGCGTTGGGGTCGTTGTGCAGGCGGGCCTGCTGGTAGCCCACGTACTCCACGTCGCCCGTCACGAACCCGTGCTTACCCAGCGTCACGGCCACGCCGCCATTGGCCCGGAAGGGCGTAATCAGGGTATAATCGTAGTCGTTGGCGGGAAGCGACACCTTCGGTCCCGTGCCCACGGGCAGGTCGCTGGGCACCCGGTCGGTGCCGGTCGCGCTGAACGTGCCGACCAGGCTTTCGCTGTAGGTGTCGCTCAGGCGCAGGTAGGTGGGCGACTGCACCGACGCCCCGAAGCGCACATTGTCGAGCGCCCGCACAATAATTCCGAGCCGAGCGTTGAAGCCGCTGCCTTTCGTGCGCAGCTGCGAGCTGTTGGTCAGGCTCTGGAAGTGCGTATTCGGGTCATTATCCGATTCCGTCAGCGCACGGGTCTGCGTGAAGTTGGAGCTTACAAAGCCAATTGCCCCGCCGATGTACAGCCGGTCGCGGTAGCTGGCCCCGTACCCCAGGTCGAACTGCGACAGGGAGCCGGAGTTGGTGACGACTTCGCCCTGCGTCAGCACATTGGCCTGCTTACGCACAATAACCGCCGAGTCGGCCCCGGTGGCCCGGTAGGCCCGGATGTTGGCCAGGTAAGCGCCATAGGCCAGCCCGAGCGTCGAGGTGTACGGCCCGGTCGAAGCCTGCTTGTCAAGGTCGTTGTAGAACGCGGCATTTTTAACACCGGCAAACTGCTGCACGTAGCCGCCCAGGTACGACTGCCCGTTGCCCACGTTGCCTTGGTAAGTGGTGCTCATGTTAAAGTCGGCCGACCGCGTGAAGCCCAGGGCCAGGCCCCCGCCCCGCCAGTCGCTGGCCTCGCTGTCGGCCTTGCGCGTGGCAAACACAACGCCCGCGCTGGCAACATGAAAGCTGTTCTTGTTGTCGGTGGTAGCCGCGCCCGTGCCGCCGTCGATGCGGCTGTCGCTCTGACCAATGCCCACACCCGGCGCAAAATGAAATTCTGATTTTTGAAACAGACCCAGACCCGCCGGGTTGCTGGTGAGGTTGCCAAAATCAGCGCCCAGGGCCACATTGGCCCCGGCTATGCCCTGCGTGCGGGCCGGGCCGCCAAATTGCAGGCGTGAGTAGCGAAGCGCGTCGCTGGGGCCTTGGGCAAAGGCGTGGCCGGCCTGCCCCGCAACGAGGGCCAGGCTAAGCCATAAAATCCGTTTTTTCATGGGAAGGGAGAAAGAAAAGGAGCCGGCCGTTGGGCCGGCTCACTGGGAATTTTTGCAGAAAGCAATTGAAATCAATTAGTCGCGGCCCCGCCGGCCGCCGCCCCCACCGCCACCGCCGTAGTTGCCGCCACCGCCATACGAGGGCGTCGAATACGAAGGCTGGCTATAGCTGCGCTGCGGCTGCTCAACGCTGCGCTGGCGTGGTTGGTCAAATACCTGCTGTTGGGGCTGGTCGAAGCTGCGCTGGCGGGGCTGGCCGGCGGCCTGGCCGTTGCCCGTAGGCTCACCAAACACATTCTGGAAGAAGCCACCCCGGCGCCGGGTTTCCTGTGGGGCCGCCGGCTGCAGTTGCGGCTGCGGCACATCGCCGCGCAGGCGCCCGTTGTTCCCGTTATTGGCATCGGTCGCTGCCGCTGCGTCCATGGTGCGGTAGCGAGGGCGCACAACGTCATCCATGCGTTGGGGCTGGTTGTTGTAGCCACCGGTCGGCGCGGCATCGTCGCGGCGCAACCGGCCCGTACCATCGGCGCCAAATTCGGCCAGCTGGCCGCCATTGCCC
>NZ_BAAGZM010000427.1:0-3740 GCF_054778495.1 Hymenobacter agri | reverse complement strand
GCGCGCAGGCGGTAGGGGTTTTGCTCGGGCACCAACTCCAGGGGCAGGCCGTAGGCGTGGCGGCAGGCGCTGTCGGTGGCCAGCGGGGCCAGGGCGGGGTCGCCGACTTGCAGCAGGGTTTTGGCGCAGCGGCTGTAGGTTTCGCGGCCGGGCTGGGCGGTTTCCTCGTTTTCCTGGCGCAGCTTCAGGGCGTAGTCGAGGCCTTCTTCGCGCAGGTAGGCGGTGAACTGCTCGGCGGGCAGTTCAATGAAGGAACTAGTGCTTTGCAGCAGCACCACGTGGGTGCCGGGCTGGGCGAAAGTGAAATTAGTGCGGAAGGTATCGGTTTCGGCGGCGTTGTGGGGCGTGAGGTTGGTGGTATCGGCCGGGGTGGGGCCGAAGCGCTGGAGGCGGTGAATTTTGCTGGCTTTGTTCGACCACGGCCCGCCGGCGAAGTTGGCCCCGACGAAGGCGCGCACGTGCACCGCCTCGCCCGTCTGCAGGCGGAAACGCGGCGCTTCGAGCCACACCTCGTGGGCGAGGGCGGCGGTGGCCATCGATGCAATGCTGAGTGCCGTCAGCACATTCACGCTGCTGCGCATAAAATCAAAGAGAGGTTACGGCTAATAATTTTTCTCGCACTACACCCGGTAAATCAGCGGAAAAAACAGCATTCTCTGGCCGTGAGCGCTGAATGAAAATGAGTTCTTGACTTCCATATTTTTCTGGAGAGCTTGTCTCTACGCAGTGGGCATAGGTTAGCCCTTGAAACAGATAGCTGTATACCACGCGATAATAAGTTGTTCCGTCAAGCTCTTGACTTTTTGTGCGAGATGGCTCAAAGCTTCCGGTAACGCGGCTAGCATCGGCAGCGAGTGCCCATAGCGACTTGTGCTTATCAACACTTTGATAGATTAGAAATAGCCCAGAAATGACAAAGGCGGCCGAGAGCAACAATTCCAGTAGCGAGTTATCCGCAGCAGAGATTTTATCTACCAAAGCCAGCGATGCCGTAACTGACATGCAGGCGCCTATTAGCAGGCGGCCATCCCGCACCATTATTTCAAGCTTATCACCGAGGGGCAGCTTCATAGCAACGCACTAGTTTACTGCCGCTCCAGCGCCAGCGCGTAGGCCCGGTCGTAGTGCACGCGCAGGTTTTTCCAGTCGAAGAGGTCGGCGGAGCTTTCCACGGCGTTGCGCTGCACAATGCGCTCCTTACGGCTGAGCTGCACGAAGCGCCAGAGCATGTCGCACAACTCCTCGGCCGACTCGTCGAAGGATTTTTCCTGGCGATGCACCACGAAAATGCCTTTGCTCTCGGGGTCGGGCACGTTTTGCAGGGCGTAGTCGCCGAAGCCCGATAGGTCGGAGGTGATGGCGGGCACGCCGCGGGCCACGCATTCGAGCGGGGTGTAGCCCCAGGGCTCGTAGTAGCTCGGGAAAATGCCCATGTGGCAGCCGCGCACAAACTGGCCGTACTCCATGCCCAGCAGCGGCGAGGCGGGCGACACGAAGTCGGGGTGGTACACCATTTTCACGCGGTCGTGCTGGTGGTTCAGCAGCTCGGAACGGCGCAGGAAGTTGAGGATGTCGTCGTCGCCGTCATTCACCAGGTTGTGGGTGATGACCGGGGGCAGGGCGCGGGTTTTCCAGCTTTGCAGCTGGCGGCGGTAGCGCAGGCGCCAGTAGTCGTCCACCATCGCGCTGAGCTCGGGCAGCTTGTGGTCCTGGCTGGCGGCGGCGGCGTAGAACAGGCGCTCGCCCACCTGGCGCTCGATGGCGCGGCAGGTTTCCTGCACCTCGTTCAGCATGGCGCGGCGCTCGAGCACCTGCGGGTTGATGCTGGTGTAGGGGCGCTTGGTGATGAAAAACATCACCACCTGGCCTTCCAGCCCGCTTTGTTGCAGGCGGTAGTTGAGGCGGGCCAGGGCTTCGAGCGTCAGGTCGAAACCCTTGTTGTGGTATTCGTAGCGGCCCGAGGTGAAGAAGTACAGCGTCTTATCGAGGTCGAAGGCGTAGGACTGGAAGAAGTGCGCCATCACGAATTCGTGAATCTTGGCCTTGTACTGCTGGTGCAGGTTCTGGAACTCGTGCAGGGCCACGAAGCGCTCGATGTTGAGGCCGTTGGGCAGCACCGCGTCCGGAATTCTATCCAGCAGGTAGATGCACTCGCGCACCGTCAGCTCGCTCACGGTCGTGAACACGTGGCTGCCGTGGGCGGCGGCGCGCTCCATGCGCACGGCCGGCTCGATGTTGAAATGACGCGCCTCGGCCTCCCAGTTCACCCACATCAGGTGGTCGTAGAAGTTGGCGTCGTTCATGGCTAGGTAGCGGCCCAACAGCGTGGCGTGGGTGGTGAACACGAAGTGCGCCGGCACCTGCAGGCGGCGCAGCTCCGGAATGGCCACGCCGGTCATCCACTCGTGGAAATGGCCCAGCAGGTGCTGCCCGGCCGGTTTCTGGGCCGCCAGGTGCTGAAAAAACACGGTGGTGAGGTGCCCGAAGGCGATGACCTGGTGCAGCAAATCGTCGTTGTCGGGCGAGGGGATGCCGTGGCGCTGCCACAGCTCGGCCTTGTGCTGGCCGAGGCGGTCGTAGGTCTGAAACGGGTTGATGAGCACCACGCGCGGCCGGCCGGTTACCAGCCAGGTGCCAATCTGCACGTCGTAGCCCTGGGCGCGCATGGTGCGCACGGCGGCCGTGAACGGGTCGGCGGCGGTGTGCACGGTCAGGTCGTCGTAGGGTTCAAACTCACCCTGGGCCATGTTGGGGAAGTAGGGGCCCAGCAGGCAGTAGCGGTCGCCCCAGGCGGGCACGGTAGCCGGCACCTTGCTGCGAATGACGGTGTAGATGCCGCCCACTTGGTTGCAGACTTCCCAGGCCACTTCCACCAGCAGCGAATCGGGAAACAGAACGTCGGGGGCGTGAGGGGTCGGCTGCATGTATCGGAGGAGTGAGAAGGGGCGAAAGAACGTGGCGGAAAGGTAAGCCGGTTTGGGCGGCTCCTGCCAGCCGTGGCGGGCTTTTTTCAGGGATTTGGGTGGATTTTCAGTTTATCGGGTTGAGAGAACAGAAGCCATCTGTCATTCTCATCTTGCGTCCGCGGAGCGAAGGACCTTCTCACGTTAGCATAGTTTGCGCAAACGTGAGAAGGTCCTTCGCTCCGCTCAGGATGACAGACATTATGCCTGCTCCGCCGTCAGCACCTCCGGAATTTCCAACCGCCCAGGCAGCGTGCCAGTGCGGGCAAAGTCGGCCCAAAGCTGCCGCACCTGCCTGCCGGCGATGTCAAACTCCGCCCAATCAGCCTCGCCCAGCAGCGGCGTGGCGGCCCAGCTGGCCCGGGTGCCCAGCAGCAGCGGTAAATCGACCACGTGCGCGGCCCCGAATGGGCTGCCCGGTGGCTGGTAGGTGAGTACAAACCGCCAGGCCCGGCCGCCGGCCCGCGCCTGCTGCGCCGCAAAAGCCTGCGCCGGCGCCAGATAAATGCGGCGCGAAGTAACTTCCGTGAGCAGCCGCACCAGCCGGTGGCCCGCCAGCGGCAGACGCTGCAGCCAGTTGAAGGTAGGGTCGATAACGGCGAAAAAGCGGGTTTCCTCGGCCGTGGCGCCAATAAGCACGTCGATGTGCGGGGCCACGGCGGCCCAGCGGGCGTCAATTTCGGTTTCGGGCGGCAGGGGTGCGGCGCCGTACTGCGGGCCGAAGGGCATGCCGCTTTTCAGCCCCTGCCAGCGGGCGGCTTTGATGACGGCGCTTTC
>NZ_BAAGZM010000426.1:0-3742 GCF_054778495.1 Hymenobacter agri | reverse complement strand
AGCCGACGGGTGGGGGCGGGTTCTGGCGCAGCAGGTCGGCCACTTCGCGCTGCCGGTCGAGGCTGCGGCTCAGGCGCTGCGAGGTGGTGAGAATAAGCGACGCGCACGCCGACACCAGCACCGCCGGCGTGAACATGGCCGAAAGAATGGTGAGCGTGCCGGCAAGGGAAGACATGGGAGAAAGGCTGGGTAGAGGGAAATCAGGGAATTAAAGGACCGTCATGCTGAGCGAAGCGTAGTCGAAGCATGACGGTCTTTTTACTCACACCTCATACAATCGCCTTGCCTTCTTCCATGTCTGTTTCGACCAGGGACTTGCGCTTGCCCACGATGTAGCGCAGGCCCTTGTCGTAGCTGATGTAGCTCCAGGCCCAGTGCAGCAGCACCATAAGGCGGTTGCGGAAGCCCACCAGCGAGATGACGTGCACCACGCCCCAGGCCAGCCAGGCCAGCAGGCCGCTCAGGTGCAGCTCCTGGCCGAAAAGCTTGATGTCGGCCACGGCGTGGTTGCGGCCGATGGTGGCCATCGAGCCCTTGTCGTGGTAGCGGAACCGCTCGGCCAGCTGCCCGGCCAGCCAGCGCTTGAGGTTGGACCCCAGCAACCGGCCCTGCTGAATGGCGGGCTGGGCCACCATGGGGTGGCCGTCGGGATAGTCGGCCGTTTTCATGGCCGCTATATCGCCGATGGCGAACACGTTGTCGTAGCCCAGCACGCGGTTGTATTCGTCCACGGCGTAGCGGTTGCCGGGTAGCAGGCAGTCGGCCCGCAGGCCCTGAATGGGGGCCCCCGTAACGCCCGCCGCCCAAATCAGCGTGCGCGACACAAACTGCTGGCCCGTGTTGAGCGTGACCGTGTAGCCATCGTATGATTTCACCCGCGCCTCCAGCCATACCTGCACCCCAAACGCGCGCAACGACTCCAGCGCCTTTTGCGAGGCGTGGGCCGACATGCCCTTCAGCAGCACCGGCCCGCTCTGCACCAGGTGAATGTCCATTTCCTTAAAATCGAGCTCGCGGTAGTCCTTCGGAAACACGTGGGTGCGCAGCTCGCTCAGGGCGCCGGCAATTTCGACGCCGGTGGGACCGCCGCCCACAATCACGAAGTCGAGCAGGCTATTGATTTGCTCGTAGTCGCCGAGCTGCAGGGCCTGCTCAAAGTTCGACAGTACGGTATTGCGCAGCTCAATGGCTTCCTCCACACTTTTGATGGCAATCGCATTCTTTTCCATGGCCTTGTCACCAAAATAATTTGGTTCGGCCCCGGTAGCTAGCACCAGAAAATCGTAGCGCAGCAGCCCGATAGTGGTTTCCACTACCTGCTTGTCGGTATCGACGGCCTGCACCTCGGCCAGCCGGAAGTAAAAGTTCTCCTGCTCACTGAGGATTTTGCGAAACGGCGACACGATGTCGCCTTCATCCAGGCCAGCGGTGGCCACCTGGTACAGCAGGGGCTGAAACGCGTGGTAGTTCTGCTTGTCTAGCAGCACCACCTGTACCGGCGCATCGGCCAGGGCTTTGGCCAGCTCCAGGCCGCCGAAGCCGCCGCCCACAATCACCACCCGCGGCTTGCCGAGGTCATCAATTTTCGTTAACCCTTCCATGCGGTAAAGATGCGAAGCCGGATGAAGGACGGCCTCTGCCGGGTGTTACCCGTTTTTGGCTGGTGAGGTTGTGTTGGCTCTGGCTGCGAGCCACGCAATGGCTGCCGGCTGCCGTCAGCTGCTCGGCGCGGCCGCAATGCACCAGTTGTTCCGGGCTGCAACGAAGTGTGCGAGCACGCGCGGAAATACTGCCTGGCAGAAAGCGACAGCTGCGGCAAATAAACGTTATTATGTATATTGTATTAAACAAGTAAAATAATAAAATATTTTATAGTAATTGTTATTTAAAAAAGTCATGGGCAAATAATCAGTCAGGCTTTTTACGGGCAGTTCTCGGCGATTATGGGGTGCGAGGCGGTTGCGCAGACCGATAAAGTACAATTACAAATGGATTCGAAAAGTATTAATGTTTATTGATGAAGTTATAACGGGCTGCAAGTTATATAGCTTTGTGTCAAATAGTGTTTTACGGGGTTATTTTTTACTTGTACTATGCAGTCGCGCATTGCCTCTTTTTCTGCTCCGCTATCGCCGGTGTTCATTGCCATGATGATAGCGCTTTTGAGTAGCTGCTTTGTCACTCAGGCGTGGGGCCAGTGCACCGGCTGCTCTACCATAACCAATCCCGACAAGTCCGCTACGTTCAATGTGGGCAGCAACCAAACCATTACCATTGACAGCAATGTGAATTTTGAGGGCACCATCAACGTGCTGGGCAGCAACTCAACGGTGATTGTGCTGGGCAGCGTTACCAAGGGCGGCCGCATTATTGTGAGCGGCAACAACACCCTCATCCGCAATGAAGGCACCATCAGCAATGGTACCAACGGGGGGGGGGCGGGCGGCTACCTGACGGTGCAGAGCGGCTACACCGGCACAGTGCTGACGAACCTGGGGCTTATTTCGTCGGAAAACGTGGCGCTCGCTTCGCCAACTACCATCGCAAACGGCAGCGCCGGCAACAGCACCGCTGTGTGGTCGGGCTACGTGGGAAGCAATTTTTCGGCCGTTGTTACCATCAACAACTACGGCAGCTGGAGTGGCCAGATAAATAAGCTTGCCAGTAGCACCATCAATAATTTCAGCACGGGCCGGTGGTCGGCTTACCTCACGCCCATTGGCACTACCGTTATCAACAACAGTGGTACCTGGAACGCCACCGACCTTAACTATTCGGGTAGCCTCATTCTCAACCACTCCGGCGGTACCTGGAGGGCTAATCTTAACCCCAGCGGCGCCCTGGCCCTGACCAATAGCGCCACCTGGACCAAGGGCTTTAATTTCCCCGGTGTCGGCCCCAACAGCTTCACAAATACCGGCACGGCCACGTTCGATGCCTACCTGGGCTTGGGCTCGGCCACTACCATCACCAACAGCGGTAGCATGACAATGAGCAACGGCATGGGCGATATCAGCGCCAATTCCAGCCTTACCAACCAGCGCAACGCAACCTTTCAGGTGGTGGGCCAGCTGGTGAACTACGGCGTCGTGAGCAATGCGGGGGTTGTGAGCAGCACCGGCGATTTCCAGAACAAGGCCGGCGCCAGCATGACTGGCCCGGCTGCTCCGCTACGGGGTAGCTTCCAGGCCGGCGGCTATTCGGCCAATGCCGGCAGCTTCGGCATGGTGGGCCGCCTCGACTTCTGCGACGCCGGCAATGCTGCTGGCTTCGATTCGCAGACGGGTAGCATGAATGCGGCTAATGTCACGTTCTGCTCAAACCGGCCGCTGCCCGTCGAGCTGGCCGCTTTCGTGGGCGAAGTGCTGAAAGGACAAGTGCAACTGCGCTGGACGACGGCCTCGGAGCAAAACAGCGCCCTGTTTGTAGTGGAGCGTAGCGCCCAAGGCGAAGTGTATGAGCGCGTAAGCGAAGTAGCTGCGCAGGGAAACTCCACGGCCGTGACCGTGTACGCTGCCACCGATGCCAAGCCGTTGGCCGGCACCAGCTATTACCGCCTGCGCCAGGTCGACCGCGACGGGGCCGTGGCTTACTCGCCGGTAGTGAAGGTGAATGTAGCCGCGGGCTCGCAGCCCATGCTGGCCTATCCGAACCCCGCCACTGACCGTCTTCGCCTCGACCTGACTGCGGCCACCGCCGAGCCGTGCGCCGTGCGCCTGCTCACACTGGCCGGCCAGGCCGT
>NZ_BAAGZM010000425.1:0-3742 GCF_054778495.1 Hymenobacter agri | reverse complement strand
CGCCGGCAATTGGCCGCCGCGCAGGAGCACCAGCGCCAGGCCGGCCCGCTGCTGGTGCCCAGCAAATCGCTGGCGCACGACCAGGCCCGGCAATCCTTCATTGAGGCGGCAGGCCTAGTAGTGAAAGAGCTACGCGGCCACGCCGCAAACCTGGAGGCCGCCCGCTTGCAGGAAGTGAGCCGACAGTTGGCCAGGAAGCCGGAACTGGCGGGCCTCAATCGAGAAAACGTGGAGAAAGTACTGGCCGTGGTAGCCGGGCTGGACGCGCTGAAAAGTATGCCCGCCGTGCAGCAGCTGCGTCAGGCCGTACAGGTGCTGAACTCGCCCGGCCTCAAACCATCTGCAGAAATGAATCCAGCGCCGGGCCAGCGCCGGGCTGGTCCCCGCCTATAGGATGGCATGTAGGCTACTTAGCGGGATAGCCCTAAGTTGACTTGCCGGCTGTACGCGCTACGATGGTGCTCACCAGGTAGCTGCGCCTTTCCTCGCTCCCCTGAGGCGTTTCGTGAAGCACGTAGTAATCGAGCTGCGTGTCCGGGGCAAAAACGTCCGCATCGATGTAGGGGGACCGGGCATTGACGGCCAAGCGCGTCCAGGGGCAAAGGACGCCACCCACGCGCCGGAAGATGTGCCCAACCGCTCGCCGCTCTTCGCCAAAAGCCAGGTGTCGGCCCTCCGGGGAAGTAGAGAGTTCAAGATGAGCGCTGGACATAAAACTCGCAGAAGAGCGAAATACCAATAGAAAAAGCGCAACTGGCGGCCAGGCGGCTGGTTGGGCAAGGCCGCAATATCCTGCCTAAACGTTCTCGCTTCGCCGCTAGCTGACTAGGTGTATAGTCCCAGGATGTGATGGTGTATTTTCCGGTCTGGAATTTCGCACAACGTTATGGGACAAATACTCCATGGCAGCGCCCGCACAACTCAGGCAGTACGGCGCGCTATCCAACGTAGTCAGGAAAGCCTACAAGCGCTAGCCACGCGCCACGGCATCAATCCAAAAACCGTCGCCAAATGGCGCAAACGTCCCACGGTTCAGGATGCACGCATGGGGCCTGTTGCGGCATCAACGGTGCTCACGGCCGAACAAGAAGCCCTGGTCGTCGCGTTTCGGCGCCACACGCTCTTGCCCTTGGACGACTGCCTCTATGCCTTACAAGCCACGATTCCGTGCCTGACACGCTCGGCGCTGCATCGGTGCTTTCAGCGCCACGGCGTCAGCCGCCTGCCGTTGACTGACGGGGAACTGAGCGTGCCTAAAAAGAAATTCAAGGACTACCCCATCGGCTACCTGCACGTCGATTTTGCCGAAGTGCAGACCGAAGAAGGCCGCCAGTATTTGTTTGTGGCCATTGACCGCACCAGCAAAGTGGCCTTTGCCGAGTTGCAGCCGCAGGCCACCAAAATGGCCGCCGCTGACTTTTTGCGCCGGGTGCTGGCCAAACTGCCGTACCAGGTGCATACGGTGCTGACCGACAACGGCATCCAGTTTGGCAACATGCGCCACCAGCCCTGGGCCTTTCGGCACCTCTTCGACCGCGTCTGCACCGAGCACGGCATCGAGCACCGCTTTACTAAGCCCGGTCATCCCTGGACCAATGGCCAGGTCGAACGCATGAACCGCACGATTAAAGAAGCGACGGTCCAACGCTACCATTACCAGACAACCCACGAATTGAACGAGCACCTGCAGACCTTTCTCCTGGCCTATAACCACGCCAAACGACTCAAGACCTTGCGCGGCCTGACACCGCATGAATTCGTCTGTGCCCAGTGGCAGAAAAATCCCGTTAACTTTAACCAGGACCCAACCCACCTCACCTTGGGACTATACACCTTGTACTTGTTGCAGGTGATAAGAATGAATGGGATAATGAATCAGCTATGAAATGGAGAACTTATCATAATTCAACAAGTGATATTGAATTGAGAACAACAGATGTATTTTTCAGGGCATTAGCTGATTATAAAAGTCAGCCAAATGAGTTTTGGAGCTTTGAAGAAAATCCTGTGACTCTAGGATTTGCTGCCCTTGAGGATTATTGGAAAAAATATAATTATATGGATTTGATGCGAAAATTGTATTAGCCTAATGCTTATCAGCCGGGGCCTCGCTGGTGCTCAAGCCCAGCCACTTTACCAGCGGACCGATGGTGAGGCCCTACCCGATGAGGCTGAAAATGACCACCACGTAGGTCACGCTGACCAGCAGGTCGCGGGGGCGAGTTAGAAGCCAACGGCAGACTAAGCAGTGGGGGTAGGATGTCCGGCAGCTGATAGGTCAGTGATTTGCCGGCGTGGCCCCGCATGAAGCCTATGAAGACCGTTAGGTCTTCGGTTACCAAGTTTTGCTCCAGGGCCGCAAAATGCGCTTGGCGGTCTTACCGAAACCTAATGGTCTGCAACTGGACCCTAGTAGTGCTGCACGTGGTTCATCAGCTGCCAGGAAGTACGCTCGTTGCCGTCGTTGAAGGAGCGGCTAGTGCGCTTCAAAGAGCAGTTCCAGTAGCCCACGCAGGGTGGTTGCCGTCGGCATTACTTAGCTGAGCTGCTGCACCTGCTGGGTCAGGCGCTCAACTCTCGTCCCACGTCATGCGGCCTGCCGCCAGGTGGCCGCCCGGAGCGCCGCCACGTCCACCGTGGCCAGGGGCAGGGGAGTGGCCAGGCCCGCCCCGTGAATCAGGTCGCTGGCCCAGGCCGCTAGGTCGTGGGCGTAAATCATGCGCCGCCCTGCCTCGTCCTGGTATTCGGTTTTGCCGCGCATGAAGGCTTCTAGGCTCGGCCGCAGCGCCGCCGGCACCTCCACCAGCGCCTGGTCGGGGTGGGTGGGGCTGAGCAGCGAGTTCAGGTAATCCCGCAGGGCCTGATAGGCAGCTTGGCTGGCAGAAGTCATGGACAGAGGGATAGTGAGCACGCGGCTGATAGCGTTACCAAAAGTAGCAAACCCAGGGCTAATGCCGATGGAGAGCGATTCGGTAGCCGCTTTTGCGGAGGAAAGTAGCGGGGCGAACCCCTCTGGGCCGGGCTGTGCGGGGCTCCGGCGATGCCTGCGGTCCTGCGGACTGAACCCCTTCCAGCCCTTTCGCGAACCAAAGGAAAAAGCCAGGCGGCCAATTCAGGACGAAGTCAGCGGACAGCGGGCGGAAAATGCCTAAGCGGGGCGAATAAAGAACAAAAGGGAAAAATCAGAATCCATGCCAAATGGTGCGAACTAATGCGCGATAATTGACGCTTTAATTTACACATTATTGAAACATTAATGCGGGTTTTTGCGTTTAAATATTATAAGCAGCAAGCATAAAACCAAACTGTTAAGCCATGAAAAAGCCCGCTCCTTTTGCTCCCCGCCCCGACGTGTACGACATCATCACCAACCGCATTATTCTGGCGTTGGAGAACGGCGTGACCCCGTGGAAGCAGCCGTGGAACGCTGCCCACGGCGCGCCCCGCAACTACCGTAGCAAGCACGTGTATCAGGGCGTCAATGCCCTGCTGCTGGGGATGCTGGAGTATGAGCACCCCTATTTCCTGACCTACAACCAAGCCAAGGAGCTGGGCGGGCAGGTGCGCCGGGGCCAGAAGGGCATGCCGGTGGTGTTCTTTACCGTGACCAAGAAGGACGACGGCAAGGGCGAGGAGAAGAAAAAAGCCTTTCTGAAATACTCCACGGTCTTTAATATTGCGCAGATTGACGGGGTAGCGTGGACGTTCCCCGAGTTGCCCAGCCGCGAGCACACCCCCCAGC
>NZ_BAAGZM010000424.1:0-3742 GCF_054778495.1 Hymenobacter agri | reverse complement strand
CCGCCGTCGGCGCCCACGGCCGCGCCGCTGTCGTCGTGCTTAAACTTCTTGCCCTTGCCCGCCATCACGGCCGCCTGGTCGGGCCCGAAGCTGCCGAAGCGCAGCGCCACCGAGTCGTGCGCGGTTTTGAAGACGTAATCGGCCGTGCCCGCAAACGCCTCTTTCGACAGCACGTCGATGTTGCCGTTGTAGAGCTTGTGGAACTTGGCCAGCGAGTCGAGCACCACCCCGGCGTTGCGCAGGCGCTGCAGGCGCCCCGCCGCCAGAATGTTCACGCGGCCCGAGTCGGGCAGAATCCAGGCATCGGCGGCGGCGATGTAGGGCACGCCACCCACTTTCATCTGGTACTTGGCCAGGTCGTAGCTGCCCGACGAGGCCTTAAACTTCAGGCCCAGCTGTGTGGGGCTGGTGGCGTAGAAGTACGACTTGGTTGAGTCGTTGCCCGGGGCCACCTGCAGGCGCACTTCCTTCTTCTTGAAGTCCCAGTGCCCGCCGCTGAGCGTGGTCCGGAACTTCGAGTACGGCAAATCGATACTGGCCTTGCTGTCTTTCTCGCGCTTGAAGTCGGCGTAGCCGCTTTTCAGATTGTAGTCGAACTCCACATCGGAAGCCAGCAGCGCGGGCTTGTTGGCCTCGGCCGATTTGATGTTGAACGCCGCCCGACGGCCCGAATAGCTGTCGGTTTTGAACGTGAACTCGGGCGACTTGATGTAGGACTGCGGCCCGTCGAGGCGGCCATCGCCGCCGGCCGAGGTAGGCGTGAGCAGCGCCGTGCCCTTGAAGTTGTAGGCCGTGATGGTCTTCGCCTTGGCATCGCCCTTGGCATACAGGCGAATGGGGGCATCGGAGCCCTCCGGCGTACTCAGGAACATCGAGTCCTGCTTCACTTTCCAGTTCATAATGTAGCCGCGCGGCAGCGCCATCTTCGGAATGTCCACGCCATCCGAATGCTTGGCGGCAACGTTGCCCATCGTGCCCACGGCCACCACCGAGTCGCGGTAGAGCACGAAGCTGCTGGACGTGAACGTGCCGGTCTGGTACTGAATCATGCCGTCGGCCTGCAGGCCGCGCCCATCCATGCGCACCTTATCGAACACGCGCCCCTTGCCCTTATACAGCGGGAAGCCCTCCCTAGGCACGTCGTAGGCAAAACCCAGCGCGCCGTCTTCCTGCAGCGTCAGCTTGGTTTTGATGTCGGGGATGATGCCGCCACTGCGGAAAGTACCTTCAAACCCGGCCGACGACTTGCTCAGCCCGTTCAGCGAGTCGAGCTTGAAGGGCGGAATGTCGAACACCAGCGTCGAGTCGTAGGCGCCGCCCAGCACGTCCTGCTTGCGGAAATACACGTTGGCCCCGCTCTTCGAGTCAAAGGCCGGGTACTGGCCCATCTTCTTGCGGCCCGACTTGTTTTTGGGGTCGTTCAGGAACAGGCGGCCGGTGCTCACCGAACCCTTGTTGGTGAGGGCAAAATCGGCCTTTTTGCCGGTGGGGCGGCCTTTCCGGTCCTTGGTTTCGCTGCGAATCACGATGGAGTCAATCTTCGCCATGTCGACGTAGAACCCCTTGTAGTCGAACTTGAAATCGCGCCCCTTGAAGCGCATGGCCGAGGCCACCACCGTGCCGCCAAAGGTGATGTTGCGGTCTTGCCCGATGCGAATAATGGCGCTATCGGGCTTCACGTACACGGTGGCCGAGTCGTCGGAGAAGTTGAAACGCTGCACGCCGCGCACCGTCAGCTCGTTGGTGTTCAGGTTGAGCGTGGCGTTCTTGCCCGAGCCCGACAGCGACTTGATGGCGATGTGGTCGTAGTCCTTTTTGTCGCGGGCCGAAGCCACGTAGTGCGTGCCCTTGGGCAGAATGGTTACTTCGCCGGTTTGGGGGTTCCAGGCCACGTAGCCGTCGCGCGCCAGCCCCGACATGGCGCTGCGCATGTTGGCCTCGCTGGTGCCCAGGTCGGTAGCCAGGTTGCTCACGTTCACGGTTTTCACGTTGCCGTGGGCTTGGCTATAGCCCACCAGCATCTGCAGCGGGTGCAGCCGGTTGATGCTCTTGAGCTGTTGGTAGCGGTCGTTGGTGAAAAACTCTTTGCTCTCAAAATCGGCCGACTGCTGGTTCTTGGCCGACAGCACCGCGAAGTCGAGCGACGATTTGCGCAGGTCCCAGTTCAGCGCCTCGGTCCGGATTTCGAGTTGGTGGTAGGAGTCGCTGTAGGGCGTGTTCTTGTAGAGGCCCTCCTCGCGCGCCAGCTTCAATTGCTGCTGGTTTTTGAGGTACTTCAGCGTCACGCCGGGGTGCGTAATCGAGTCCTTTGCGCCCTCGTAAATGGTGATGCCCGCCCGACTGGCCGTAATGATGGAATCGCCGAGCACGTAGGCGCGCGACGAAGCCCGGAACTTGGGCTTACCCTCGAAGCTCACCGTCAGGTTGGAGAGCGAGCCGTCCAACGCCGCGCTCAATACCTTGAAGCCGGCCATCGACAAGCCCCCGCGGTACTGAATGTTCTGCCCCAGGTTTTTGATGCGGGCATCGTTGGTGAGCGAAATGAAGCGCGGGTAGCCGGTATCGACCTGGCCCGGCTTGCGGCGCACGCTCTTGTAGCTGAGGGCGCCCTTCACCGGCGCCTCCAGCAGGTAGGGATACGTCAGCGTCACGGGCTGGGCCGTGAACTCCGGCTTGTTCATGTCGAAGTCGAACGGCCCGAGGTCGGCCGTCACGAGGTTGGTGCGGATGGACCACACAAACTGCCCACCCGTGGCCACAAAGCGGTGGCTGTTGAATACCACCGACCCGCTCACCTTCTTGATAAACACCGAGTCGCCCCCGGTGGCCATGAACATGTCGGCGTTTTCCACCTTCAGCACCGGCCCGCGCACGGGCGGCGGCGTGTATTCGTCGTAGGGCAGCGCCGAGGGCTTGAATGCCGCCGGCTGGTCGAAATCCGACGACTTGGCCACCGGGGCAGCAGCTGCAGCGGGCGTCGCGGCGGGCTTGGCGGCGGCTTTTGCCACCGGCTTCTTGGCGGGGGCGGGCTTTTTCTTCACGGGTGCGCCCCAGCCGTCGTCATCGCCCCAGCCACTGTTGGAGGGCGACGACCACAAATCGGCCGTGTCCCAGCCGTCGCTGCTGGCCTTCTTCTTTTTGGGCGCGGGCTTAGGGGCGGGCTTAGCGGCCGCTACGGGCTTTTTGGCGGCCGGCTTGGGCGCGGCGGGCAGCGGCTCTTCCTTGGGGGCCGGCGCGCTAGCGCCAAACTCCAGGTTCGACTGCGGCACGGCCAGCGGCGTGTAGGCAAACGAGATGGTCCCGTTTACGGCGCGCAGGGTGTTGTAGCCGGTGCGGTAGAGGTAGCCGCCGTTGAAGAAGCGGTTGGTGCTCACCAGGAAACGGTCGGCTTCTTCGGGCGCTTCGTTGTTGAGGGTTTGCGTCAGCACGTCCAGGAACTGGTCCATCTGCTGGTCGCCCAGCTTCGCCCGCACCTTGCCACTTATCAGGGCATTGAACAGCGTTTCGAAGTGCGGCCGGGGCCGGAAACTCTTGGCCAGCATCGTTTGCGAGATGGCCACGATGCGCGCCTGCTGCGAAGCCGTGAGGCTGTTGGAGGCCCACAGCTCTTTTAGGCGCGCCGCGGTAACGCGCGCCCCGGCATTGTTGGTGCTGGCCATCATGGCCTGCACATCTTCGATATACCGGGCCGGGTCGGTCGAGAGCTTGCCGGGCTGGTAGCGCGGCGCGGCGGCCGCGGCCG
>NZ_BAAGZM010000423.1:0-3742 GCF_054778495.1 Hymenobacter agri | reverse complement strand
TGGCCGGCGGTTGCCGCCAGGGCCAGCAGCGCAGTAGCCAGCAGGCGGCGTGTGGCCTGGCCAGCCGGCTGGTGCCCGGCTGAAGCGTAGAGGTGGGTCATACGAATACGGAGGAGGATAAAAAGGAGGAGAGTGGTTTCAGGACGCTAGCCGAGGGGCCGGCACCAAACGATTGCGGCTGCGAATCGCAAACGTTTGGGGTAATACCCGCAACCTTGGCCGCACCCTTATTGGGCGGCGTAAAAAATCTACTGCGTCCCGTCCCACGCTTACTCATCGCCCTTAGCAGTCTTGCCCTGCCGCAACTCCCATGCGTCCGCAATTGGGTAAACGCAAAAAGTCCCGGCCGTTTGCACGACCGGGACTTTGCTGTAGAGAGAGGACTCGAACCACGGTTTTTAGGCTGTCATAGCGGCTGGAATCCACGCATTATAACGTTGGATTACGTGCATTTAGCTTGATTTTCGATTACTTTTGGTTGATTACTGTTGTAAATTCATGCCCCATTTCATGCCCCAATGTTTTTGTTTTACCTTGGCAGGGGCATGTAAATCCCCTCTCTATGGCGACCATTTCCCTTCATCTGCGTGACCGCAAGGCCACCTCACCCACGCCCATCTTTATGTTGTTCTACGCCGATGGCGTGCAAACCAAAGTAAAGACTGGCCTCCGCGTTCATCCCGGCCAGTGGGATGTTGAGGGGCAGAAAGCCAAGACGCGGGGTAGGGGGGTAGAAACAAAGGCCAACGGCGAACTCAACGCCGACCTAGAAGGAATGAAAGAGCGGGCGCTCGAATACTACGGCCAGCGGCGCAGGCAAGGTGCCATCCCCACGGGTACGGAGATATGGCAGGCCATCAAGCCAACGCGGGCCGAAAAAGAAGCCAGCACAGAAGCGGAGCACGTTGAGCCAATTGCGCGGCCGCTCCTTGATTTCGGCGACTACATCGAGCGAACCAGAACACAGAACAGCGAAGCCACCACGGCATCCAAGCGCAATACATTGTGGCACCTGACTGAATTTTGCAAGACACTCGACAAACCGTTGCGGTACCAGGACTTCACCCTGGACTTCAAGGACAGGTTCGGCGCTTTTCTTTCGGCAAGGCCAATGGCCGACAACACGGTTGCCAAGCAGCTATCCATCCTGAAAGGCTTTTTCTCCTTTGCCGCCGAGCGCTGCTACACGGCTTACATCAATACCAAAGGCTGGGGCTGGAAAGCCAAGGAGCCCAAAATTCTCGCGCTCACCATCGAGGAATTGGCCGCTATTGAGGCGCTACAGGACTTGCCCCCGTACCTGCAAAACGCCCGGAAGCTTTTCTTGCTCATGTGCTACACGGGCCTGCGCTATTCCGACGCGATGCGGCTGCAACGCGAGAACGACAAGGGCGACCACCTGCAAGTCATTGCGAAGAAAACCAAGGGCGGCGTTGAGGTCTACATTCGTCGGGCGCTACGGCCCATCCTTGACGAACATCTATCGGGTGAGTTGCGGCGGATTAGTAATCCGAAGCTGAGCGAATACATCAAGGAATTAGGCCGCCGTGCGGGCATTGATGCGCCTACTCAAGTCATTCGCTACTATAAGCAAACTACGGAGCAGGTCGTGGAAACACACCCTAAGTACGCCTTGCTCGGGTGCCATACCGGCCGCCGTACCTTCGTGACGCAATCCATCAGCCTCGATTTGCCTACTGACGTGGTAATGCAAGCCACTGGGCACAAGGACCTGAAAACCCTGAACCGCTACAACCAAACTTCGACTAAGCGGCAGGTGTCGGTTTCTCGGAAGATATGGGACGGGGAGGATTAATGTTTGGGCAGCTCGCAGGTCAGGTAGAATGCGCCGGGATGCTGCGGGTCGGGAGCGTACACGTTGCCGGTCCGGGTGTCCGTAATAAACCGGCCAGATTCGGACGACTGATACCGGCCGTTCTGTGCGTGCTCGTGTAGGACGAACAGCAGGCCGAGGGCAAACAGAGCGGCGAGGGCAAGGGCGAGCTTTTGCATAGCAGAATCGTAGGCGTGAGAACGCGAAAGGTAGTGCGGTATTGCCCACAAAAAAGCCCTGCGCAGCTCGAACTACGCGGGGCAAAGAAGGGGCCGATTGCCGCCTACCCCGGGGCTATCCAAAATGAATCAACCTCATTCGGTTTACGTGCAGAATGCCGTGCAGGCGTATGGGGTGATGCGTGTGCGGAGTACCCTTTGCTGGTGTCTTAAGCTTTGCACTGCTATGTAATGTGGTCAGCCATGTTGAATGCAACCTCGAACGTGGTGAAAAATTCATCCAGCATCGCCACTACACGGTCGGACCCAAAGCCCGCAAGCCTTGTGAGAAAATTTCTCAACATTTTTCTCATTAAACCATTGCTTTAAGTTGAATGCCAATTTAGCTGTAATGCCTAATAAGTTAGGTGTTTTATATTCATAGAAAAATCAAGGCAACAGTCAGTCTGGCTGTGTATTAGCCGAACTGCATAGCTAGGAAAGTCGTTAGATTTGTCATAAGACCTAGATACATAGGCCTCGTAAATTCCTCATGACATATGGAAGCTCGTCTGCCAAAAGGCTATAAGGCCACCCCGCTATCAGAGACAGTCGGCATTATTGCCGGCGCGCTTGCGATGGTGGTAGTTGGCGTGGCCGGATTGAGTGCAATAAAAGATGAACACGAGGAAATGGACACAACTGCTAAGTTGCTCAGCGGCAACAATGGCAGCCGTTTGCTTGCGGCTATTGAGCGCGACAAAAACCGTCAATTAATTGCCCGCGATTTGGTCGGCCACGAATTGGTATAGTGGCGGCAAGAGATGTGCGTCGCGGCCTTATGTGGGACCAAGACGCGTGGGCAGACTACTTGGCTTGGCAGAAAGAAGACCCTGACATTGCCGAGAAAATCAACGTCTTGATAAAGGAGTGCTTTCGTACGCCGTTTCAAGGCACAGGAAAACCAGAGGCATTGAAACGCAATCTGCAAGGCTATTGGTCGCGCAGAATAACAGGAGAGCACCGTTTGGTGTACCGCGTTGATGATGTCGCCGTGTCTGTAATTCAGTGCAAGGGCCACTATTAAAGAGCCCCAACTTGGAATGAGTTGGGGCTCTTTGGCTTACAGCGTATTGCGTACGTTCAGCCTGGACGGCTCAAACCGGTTTGGCTCTAATGCGGAAAGGGGGTATTCCTTTTGTGTGGCGCGGTCAGGCCACAGGCAAAGGGCGTGAGTTTCGGTGATGGCAAGAATCCACATGCGCATCGTGTCGGCTTTGAGGCATACCGTGTCGCCTATTTTGAAAGCAGCCATGTTGTGGGCTTAAACATCAGCTTCGTTGCTGAATGTACCCGAAAGTCCTTGGCTGCCGTATCGAGCCGAAAGGCTCAAGCCGGCCAATGGCTAAAAATACGTGTTTCTACGTACCTGCCCCCTTGCGCGCCCCACCATCGTCTCGAAGTAGCCGGCGAGGCCCCAGAAGCTAGACAGGATAATCCCGCCCGCCCTGCTCACGTTGCAGTGCGTTTCCAAATCCGCTACCTGACACTCAAACACCCGCTCCAACTGTAATACCGCGTCATCGGGCCGATGGCCGCGCTTACTACGTTTTTCTTCCATAAGGCAACAATTGAAGGGTGCATGCATTACTTGGCGGCAATCAGGGGCGCGGTGGCGCGAATCACGCGACGGCCAACGGGCGCAGCTACGGCCACGGTGGGCTGCGGCTGCACGGCCATACCGGGTGCG
>NZ_BAAGZM010000422.1:950-4697 GCF_054778495.1 Hymenobacter agri | reverse complement strand
GGTGCCGGCGGGCTTGGGGCCCTTGCGGAAGTCGGTGCGCTGGGTGGTTTCGCCGGTGGCCGGGTCCCAGGTGTAGAGGTTCTGGGCGCGCACGTAGCTCACCAGCTGGCCGAAGCGGGCGAAGGCGGGCGCGCTTTCGCGCTCGGCCGTGTTCGTCACGCGTCGGATTTTCTGCGTTTTCAGGTCGAGCAGGTAGATGTCGCCGTCGCGCTCATACACCTTGCGGGTATACTTGGCGTCGTACTCACTGCCATTGGCGGGTAGAGTGCGCTGTTCGCGCTGGCTCACCTTCTGCGGCGTGGCGTTGCCGGTGGGTACCACCTGATACAGTGAGTCGCGCCGGTTCCGGTCGGGGTTCCAGCTGAAGTAGATGCGGCGGCCGTCTTCGCCCCAGTACACATTCGAGGGCGAGGTGCCGAGCCACTGCGCGGGGTCGCGCATGATTTTTTCGACGGTGAGCGGGGCCAGCGGGCCAGCCGGGGCAGGAGCCTGGGCCAGGGCCGGCGCGGCCCCCGCCAGCAGCCCGAGTAGGTACAAATTGCGCATCAACAAACTTAGCACGGCTCGGTCGATGCCACAGCCTACCGCAGCATAAGCCGGACCGTACTTATATTCGCCAACCCGGCCATTCCCTAAACCGAGTTATCGAGCTTGCCGCCGCTCCTTATGCCTATTCCCGAAATATTTTCCGAGTCCTACGGTCGGGTTTACCTCGACGAGTCCGTGCCGTGCGTCGTCATTCAGTGGCTGGGCTTTGCCAACCGCACCGAGTTCCTGGCCCTGCAGAACACGGCCCTGCGCTACCTCGAAGACTACTCCACTCCCGCCCGCCCCTGGGGTCTGGTGGCCGATGTGCGCCGCATGGAAGCCATCCCCACCGAAGTGCAGGCGTGGCTGGTGAACGAATTCAACCCCCGCGCCGTGGCCGCCGGCCTGCGCGAAGTGAGCGTGGTGCCCGCCGAAGGCATCTTTGGCCAGCTGGCCACTCAGCGCTACCAGCGCAACAGCACCGAAGCCGACCCCCACAACACCCTGCCCACCGTGCTCTACCCCACGCTGGAAGCGGCTGCCGAGGGGGCCCGGCAGGCGTTGGCTGGTCGCTGAGGCACCGCGGCCGGCTGCTGATTCCTGGCTGCCCGGCTGACACTGAGTATCCGGACTACCCGCGCCGCTTCTGCGGCTTGGGCGCGACGGGCTGCTGCGCCAGCAGCTGCAGTAGTCGGCCCGGGTTTATTTCGGTGAAGTCGGTGATGACCATGAGCGGGTTCTGAAAGGCTTTGGCCGGCAGCGAGGTAGCTACTCCCACGCAGCGCATGCCGGCGCGGTAGGCCGCCTGCTCGCCCAGCAGCGCATCCTCGAATACAATGCAGTTTTCCGGCTTCACGCCCAGCCTGGCGGCGGTGATGGAGTAAGTGTCGGGGTGGGGCTTGCCCTTGGGCACGTCGTCTTTGCCGATGATGACGTCAAAGTATTGGCGCAAATCCAGATAATCGAGGATGTAGCTGAGCGTGGGGCCACCCGAGCCGGTGCCCAGGCCGACTTTGAAGCCCTCGGCCCGCGCGGCATTTAGGAACTCAACCAGGCCCGGCAATGCCTGGCGCTGGCTCCAATAGAGGGTGCGGTAGAGGAACTCGCGCTGCTCAGCGTAAATATCGAGCTGTTTTTTATCGATGGAATGCCGGAACACGCTCTGGATGATGTCGCCCGCCGGCATGCCGTTGAGGCGCCGGAGCAGCTGGCGGGCGTTGGTGGTCAGGCCAAGGTCGCGGAACAGCAGCTGGAAGGCACGGGCCTGCACGGGCGTGTTGTCGACGAGCACGCCGTCCATGTCGAAGATGAGGGCTGGTTTCATAGATGCGTAGCGCGGACTTTTAGTCCGCGAATCAGATGGCAGGGCGCTCGCGGACTAAAAGTCCGCGCTACAACCTTGGGACGGGTTTCATAACCTTGCCTACGCACGGCGGGGCGGGCGCGGCGGTATCTTTGCCAGGCTTTTGCTTATTGCTGTTCCATGAAAAGAATCATTGCGCTGGCCTTGTTGGCGTTGCCCACGCTCGCCGCCAGCCCCGAAAAACCCGTGAAGCGCCCCAAGCTGGTGGTCGGCATCGTGGTCGACCAGATGCGCTACGACTACATCTACCGCTACTGGAGCAAGTACCCGGCCGGCGGTTTCCGGCGCCTGCTGGGCGAGGGCTTCAGCTACGAAAGCTGCCACTACAACTACGTGCCCACCTACACCGGCCCCGGCCACGCCAGCGTGTACACGGGCACCACGCCGGCCGTGCACGGCATCATCGGCAACAACTGGTTTGAGCGCGAAACCGGCAAGGGTACTTACGTGACTGAGGACAAAACCGTGCGGGCCGTGGGTGGTACCGAAGCCGCGGGCCAGATGTCGCCGCGCCACCTGCTCAGCACCACCATCACCGACGAGCTGCGGCTGGCCACTAACTTCCAGGCCAAAACCATCGGCATCAGCATGAAGGACCGGGGCAGCATCCTGCCCGCCGGCCACGCCGCCACCGCCGCCTATTGGTATGACGGCGTGAATGGCGCTTTCATCAGCAGCACCTTCTACCAAGCGGCCTTGCCCGAGTGGGTGGCTAAGTTCAATGCCGCCGGCCACGCCGCCGCCTACCTGGCCAAGCCTTGGAACACGCTGCTGCCCATTGCCGACTACACCGAAAGCTCGCCCGATGATGTGCCCTGGGAGGCGGCTTTCAAGGGCGAGAGCAAGCCGGTTTTCCCGCACGACCTGCCGGTGCTGGCGGCCGGTGCGCCGGCTTCGGTGACGCCGGCCCTCAAGAACTCGGGCGAAACCAAGAACCCGCAGCCGCCCACCCAGAACCTCGACCTCATCCGTAGCACGCCCTTCGGCAATAGCCTGACCACCGATTTCGCCCTCGAAATTCTGCGTCAGGAGCAAATGGGCCAGCGCGGCATCACCGATTTTCTGGCCATCAGCTACAGCTGCACCGACTACGTGGGCCACCAGTTCGGCCCCAACTCCATCGAGGCCGAAGACACCTACCTGCGCCTCGACCGCGAGCTGGCCCGCCTGTTCGAAACCCTGGACCGGCAGGTGGGCAAGGGCCAGGCCCTCGTATTTCTCACCGCCGACCACGCTGCGGCGCACGCCGTGGGCTTCAACCAAGCGCACCGGCTGCCGGGCGGCGGCGTGGGCCCCAACATCATGCGCGACTCGGTGCAGCGCGCCCTCACCCGCCAGTTTGGCGCCGGCCAGTGGGTGCTGAGCTACGAAAACCAGCAAGTGTATCTCAACCGCCCGCTGCTCAAAACCAAGAACATCGACCTCGACAAAGCCCAGCAGGCCGTGGCCGCCGCGCTGCTCACGCTGCCCGGCGTCACGCAGGCCCTCACCGCCCTCGACCTGCAGCGCGCCCACTGGAGCGAGGGCCTAGGCATGTACCAGGAAAACGGCTTCTTCGCCCCGCGCTCGGGCGACGTGCTTACGGTGCTGGCCCCGGGCTGGCTCGAAGCCTACGCCTACCCCGTGGTGAAAGGCACCACCCACGGCTCGGCCGGGGCCTACGACACGCACGTGCCGCTGCTGTTCTGGGGCTGGGGCGTGAAGCACGGCGCCTCGGCCGCCGCCGTGCGCATCACCGACATTGCGCCCACACTCGCGCAGTTTCTGCACATTCAGGAACCCAGCGGCACCACGGGCGTACCCCTGCGCGAGGTGCTGGGGCGGTAACGGCTGCCGCCGTTGCACGGCATGCCGCG
>NZ_BAAGZM010000422.1:0-926 GCF_054778495.1 Hymenobacter agri | reverse complement strand
GCCGGAGTAATCCGCTCGATTGGTTTAGTCGAAGCTCGCAAGATGCTTCGCTGCGCGCGGCATGACGTTCTACATTAATAAACAAACTCCCTCATCTGCTTGTAATTTTGACCTTCAGCCGCCAAGTCGGCGGCTGATTCCACCCCCTTATGACCAACCACTTCAATCCCTGGCACGACGTGTCGCGCGGCGACGAAACCCCCTCCGTCGTTCAGTCTATCATCGAAATTCCGAAAGGCAGCAAAGGCAAATACGAGCTCGACAAAGAGAGCGGCCTGCTGAAACTCGACCGCGTGCTGTTCTCGGCCGTGCACTACCCGGCCGCCTACGGCTTCATTCCGCAAACCTATTGCGACGACAAAGACCCCCTCGACATTCTGGTGCTCTGCTCGGTTGATATCGTGCCCATGTGCCTCGTCGAGGCCAAAGTCATTGGCGTGATGCAGATGGTGGACCAGGACGAAGAGGATGATAAAATCATTGCCGTGGCCGCCCACGATATTTCGGTGAACCACTACAACGACATCGCCGACCTGCCCCCGCACACCCTGCTCGAAATGCAGCGCTTCTTCGAGGACTATAAAGCCCTGGAGCACAACAAGCACGTCACCGTAGAGCGTTTTATGGGCAAGGAAGATGCCTACCGCATCATCAACGACAGCATTAAGCTCTACGAAGAAACTTTCGGCGACCGCGCCGCTAAATAGCGCAGCGCCCGGCCCGTCGGCCCGAGTACCCCGAAATTCCCTGGCGGCCCGCGTGAACAGTTGATGTTCCGGCGGGCCGCCAGGGAATTTCGGGGTACTCGTTTTGTGCCCGGCCATCGGCCCTTCGCTTCTACCTTCGCGCCGTGGATTCTCCCGCTTCCCTCGCCGCCCCCGAAGCCGGCCGCAGCCTCGCGCGGCGGGCCCTCGACGCCGTGCTGT
>NZ_BAAGZM010000421.1:0-3764 GCF_054778495.1 Hymenobacter agri | reverse complement strand
GGCTGGGGCCGGGCGGGCGTTTGGGCCAGGGCGCTGCCGCTGAAAAGCAGGCTGGCCAGCAGCCAGCCCAACGGCCGCTGCCGCGAAGAGGATAACGTCATGGAACCGGAACTCGCGCCGACCCTCGTGGCCGGCAGGGCAAAATTAGCCATAAATGGGCGGGGCGGGCGAGCCCGGCTTTGCTGGCCCCTCGCGCTCACCTGACGTGACTACCGCTGGTGCAACGGCCCCGCCCCTGCGGCCGGTCAATTTCAAGGGCTTTGCCCGGCGCTCGTTTGGCACGCCCGAACTGGCGTTTCAAGCCGGAGAAATCACACTAAAATCGGCGCCGTACTGGTGAGTTTCAACGGCGAAACCCACACCTACTCGCTCACCCGGCAGGCCATCGGCCAAGCAGCCGCTTACCGCCTGCCCCGGTGGCCTGGCCTTATGCTGCGGCTGGCGGGGCAGCCTGGGTTCTACCAGTTCGCAGTTAAAATCAGCGCCCCAATTGCCTTGTTTTCATTGGAAAAGCCCGCCATTCGATTTTGCGTTCTCTTCGCACGGCCACCCGCTGCAGGATGCGGAGCCACCACGCCGCCCCTTTGCCAAGCCCAAACCGGTTACGCCGAAAGCCCGAATGAATGGCGCCGGGCAATGCGTCGGCAGCATGCCAGCTTGGGCGCAGCAGCAGGATATCAGTGCTGGATGCGGCCACAATTTTCTGGCGCCGAAAACAGTTAGGCGCCGGCGTTGGCTTCGTCTCGTATCTTAGTAACATGCAAGCCCAGCCCGTTTCTCTTCAGCCTTTCACGCGCACCCGACTGGCGCTGGCCTTCGTGCTGGCGGCCTCGCTGGCCCTCAGCGTGCTACTCATTGCCGGGCGCGTGCTGCTCACCGGCCGGCTGTCGTTTCTATTCCTGATTTGGAATTTGTTTCTGGCCATCATTCCCTTTGGCATTAGCACCATGCTGGGCGCGGCGCGGGGGCCGCTGCGGGCGCGGGTGCTGCTCCCGGCGGGGGCGGCGTGGCTGCTGTTTTTTCCGAACGCGCCCTACATTCTCACCGACTTATTTCATCTGGACCACCGCCCCGGCGTGCCCCTGTGGTACGACCTGGCCCTGATTCTGAGCTGTGCTTGGAACGGCCTGATGCTCGCCTACGCCTCCCTCGCCGATATGCAGCAGCTGGTGCAGCAGCGGCTCGGGGCTGGCACCGGCTGGGCGTTTGCGACGGTGGCGCTGCTGCTCAGCAGCTTCGGCATTTACCTGGGCCGCTACCTGCGCTTCAATTCCTGGGACGTGCTTACTAATCCCCTCACGCTGTTCTACGACATCGTCGACCGCCTGCTGCACCCGTTCTCCTTCCCTGGCACCTGGGGCGTAACGCTGGTTTTTGGGTTGTTCCTGCTGCTGGGCTACGGCACGGTGCGCCTGCTGGGCCGGGCGCGCGAAGAATAAAGCCGCTGCTATTGTCGCCGATTTCCTATTGGCTTATTTCCAGACCAGAATAAACATTCCGGTCAGAATAAAAGCGGCCCCAAGCGCAATTTTGGGCGTGAGCGGCTCTTTCAGCACCACGAAGGAGAGCAGCAGCGAAATCACGATGCTGGCTTTGTCGATGCTCGCCACGTACGATACTTCCCCTTCCTTCATGGCCCGGTAATAAAATATCCACGACAGCGAGGTGGTAACTCCCGAAATAGCCAGAAACAGCAGGTTGCTTTTCGGCGAATTCTTTATTTCGGCCACCGCGTTGTTAAGAATAAACGCATTGCCCACCACTAGCACGAATACCACGGCCGTCCGGATGCTCAGCGCCACATCACTGCTCAGGTTTTTCATGCCGAATTTGGCAATGACGGAAGTCATGCCCGCGAAGAGCATGGAAATAACTGCAAATATTTTCCACTTTTCCATAGCTATTGCCAGGCAGGATAATTTCAACTACTTACTGTTGGGCGACCCAATTATCCGCAGCGTCTTCTCGTCGCGCCGGCCGCCGAAGAACTTTGCCAGCACCGCCCCAAACACCGGGTCGGCCCCCGCCACGGCCGCAAACAGCGTCATCGACGAGCGCAGCTTCACATCATCCGGGCTGCCCATAATGGCGTGGGCATCGCCCGAAGCCAGCCCCAGCAGCGCCGTGCTGATTTCAACCAGCCGCGGCCCCAGCACCGGGTGCCGGGCATACGCCTCCGCCTCCCGCGCATCCTGAATGGCGTAGAAACGGGCCGTTTCGCTCAGCCCCAGGCCCTGCACCTGGGGGAAGATGAACCACATCCAATGGCTACGCTTGCGGCCGGCTTTGATTTCGGCGAGGGCCGTTTGGTAGGTGCTGGCCTGGGCGTCGAGGAAGCGGGTGAGGGTAGGTTTCAATACATTATTATTATTAATAACCAAATATGAATATTGCATCAACGTTTAGATAGTTCTCCAATCTAAAAAAGGAGCTCAATCTTTTTTTAACTAAATTAAACGTTTGACTTTTACCCCCCTTATTATTCTGTCTGCTCTTAGGAACTATGAGAAACAAATAATTTGCCTTTTCACAGATATGACATTTCCATACATCTAGCAAATCCATGTTGTTGATTGTTGTTTTCCCTCTCTCAACTTCCATTATTATGCCTTTAGAATCTCCCAAAGGCTTATAATAATCTGGCCTCAGCGCTGGAGTATGATAATTTGCAAACAAGCCTTTTACTTCACTTTGAAAGCCCATCTCTTTAGCTTTTTCGATTAATATATCTTGTATTTCACTGCTTTTGGCTCCCACTTTGTGAGTAATGAATATTTTTTTTTGAATAAGCTCTTGATTCAAAAACAGCTCAAGCTCCTGCGCGATTATTTTCACACTTTGAAATTCGCTTGAAAGTTCAATGTTGTCTTTTTTCAAAACCTCTAGCAATATTTTTTCAGTTTCCATCATAAAGTAGCTTTTTGTTGCAAGATAGACGCTATTCCCCCGCAGTTGCGCCCGCCGCCGTAGTTTCGCCCCGTAGCCGGCTCCCCTTCCAACTGGCCTTTGCATCCGGATGAAAACACGTTTCCGCTTCGCCCTCTCGCTGGCCCTGCTGCCCGGCATCGCCCTGGCACAGCGCGCCCCCAAAGCCAAACCCCAGCCCAAGCCCGCCGCCAAAGCCGCCACCGGCCCCTACTTCCAGCAGGAAGTGAAATATTCGATTGACGTGCGGCTCGACGACAAAGCCCACTTCCTGCGCGGCCGGGAGGAGCTCACGTACCAGAACAACTCGCCGCAGGCCCTGTCATTCATCTGGTTCCACCTCTGGCCCAACGCGTACCGCGACAATAACACCGCCTTTGGCCGCGAGCAGCAGCGCCAGGGCAACCGCAATTTTCTGTTTGCTACGCCGAAGCAGCGCGGCTTCATCGACAGCCTCAGCTTCGTGGTGAATGGACAGGCCGCGAAGCTCGAATTCGACCCCAAGAACCCCGACATTGCCAAGCTGCTGTTGCCGCAGCCACTGGCGCCGGGCGCGGCTGCCACCATCGCCACGCCGTTTCGGGTGAAGCTGCCGGGCTCGTACTCGCGCATGGGCCACGTAGGCCAGAGCTACCAGGTGAGCCAGTGGTTTCCGAAGCCGGCGGTGCTCGACCGGCGCGGCTGGCACCCCATCCCCTACCTCAGCCAGGGCGAATTTTACTCCGAGTACGGCTCGTTCGACGTGAGCATTACCCTGCCCAGCAACTACACCGTGGGCGCCACCGGCGACCTGCAAAACCCCAACGAGCGCGCCCGCCTGGCCGAGCTGGCCGCCGCCA
>NZ_BAAGZM010000420.1:0-3784 GCF_054778495.1 Hymenobacter agri | reverse complement strand
GCGGTACTGGCCGTCGTGGCGGCGCAGGCGGTACTCGTAGCTCCAGCCAATGCCGGCCGCGCGGGCCGACTCCGACTGGTAGAGCACGCGCAGGCGGTCGTCGGGGTGAATGAGCAGCGGCCAGATGGCGTTCAAGTCGGCCGTGGGCGGCTGGCCGGTGTAGTAGTACCACTGTGGGCTCACATACTCGTACTTGCCGGCGGCATCGACGGTGAACGTGATTTGAGGCACGGTTTCCGTCAGCACCCGCAGGCGGGTATCGAGGCGGCGGGTTTCGATGGCCAGATGATGGGCGCGCTGGCGGGCTTCCTCCTGCGCGGTCACGTTCACGGCAAACAGCAGCAGGCCGGTTACCGGTCCTTCGCCGTCGCGCACGGGCTCCAGGGCAATGTCGAAGTAGCGCGGCACGGCTTCTTCCTGGCCGGCGGCGGGCAACGGCAGGGCGTAGGCCTTGGCCACGTAGGGCCGGCCCGACTGGTACACCTGCCGCATCACGTCCAGCAAATCGGCCGGAATGGTGCCAGGGTACTCGGCCACGGGCTGGCCCTCGCGCACGGGCGCGCCGAGCACGGCCTGCATGGCTTCGTTCACAAAGCCATAGCACAGGCTTTCGCCCTGCAAAATGGCCACGCCCGCCGGCATGTGCCGCAGAATTTCTTGCAGCTGCTGCTCGCGCATACGGTTACCGCAAAAAGAACATGGAGCCCCGCGCGCGCTGCGCTAAGGCCTGGGCCCACCGGGCCACTACTATTTCGCCCTGCTTACACATGCGCCGGCGAAGTTTGCGCCGGAGCGGATTCGGGGCCGAAGACGGCCATTTTCACCAGGTCAACCAGCAGCGCGTCGGCAATGCTGAGCGAATGGGGCGGCGGCGGCAGGTGCTCAGGCAGCAGAAAACCCTGCAACGCCTCGAACCCGGTGGGCTCAATTGGGTGGAAGGCCATTGACCAGCCCTCGAAGCTGCGCACGCTGATGGGCTTGTCGACGAGTTTCACCACGTTGGAGTGGCGGCCGTCGCGGGCAATGGTCTCAAACAGCGGCTCCAGCACCTCGGGCTCGCCCTCGATGAGCTGGGCAATGTTACCGTGGCTATAAAACAGCACGCCCGTGACATTGTGCCGGCCGTTGTCGCGGCGGCACTGGTCGAGTAGGGCCTGCAAATCCTGGTCAGAAAGCGGGCGCACGGCCCGGCTCATGTATACAATATGAATCATCAGCAAAAATCAACGAGCCCTGCCCGCCGGGTGGGCCCCCAGGGCGGCGCATGGACGAAGCAGTGCTACGAACAACGCGCCGTTAGGTTATTCTTTCACCTAACTAACGGGAAAATGGCTGTTTTCGGTTGAGGTAAAAAGTAAAAATAAGGTAGCGGCGGCATTCGCGCCCACCATCCGCGGCCGGCGTTGCGGGAGGCCGACCGGCGACGGGCGCGAATGCCGCGCCCGCCGCTATTTCTGCTTGCTTTTGCCGCCTTTGGCCGGGGCCTGGCTCTTGGCCTCGCGCCAGCTGAACTCGGGCTCGTAGCCCAATTCGCGGCGGGCTTTATCGATGGAAAGAAGCGTTTCGTGTTTGCTCAGCTTCTTGCGCACTTCCACGCCGGGGAAGACCTCGGCCATGAGCTCGGCCGACGGCTTGCTCATCACCGTGTCGGCGTTGGCGATGATGAAGGCGTGCATGCCGGTGGCCTCCCACTCCACGGCCTTACGGATGGCCTGGGCGCCGTCGCGGGCGTCGATGTAGGCCCACATGTTCCACTTGCGCTCCTGCGGGTCGTCGTTGTAGGCCGGGAACTTGGCGTAGTCGGCCGGCTCCATCACGTTGCTGAAGCGCAGGCCCACGAGCTTCATATCCGGCGTCTGGTAGCAGAACTGCCGGGCCATGTCTTCCATCAGAATCTTGGCCAGGGCGTAGGCGCTTTTGGCGCGCAGCGGGTAGTCCTCGTCCACGGGCGCGTAGGGCGCTTGCTCGTCGAAGGGCTCGCCCAAGGTGGTTTCGCTGCTAGCCCAAATCACATTGCGGATGCCCAGCCGCCGCGCCGCCTCGAACACGTTGTAGGTGCTCATCATGTTGTTCTGGAACGTGTGGGCGTCGGGGTACTGGCGCGGGGCCGGAATGGCCGCCAAGTGCACCACGGCCGCAAACGCCTGCGGGGCCACGCCCGCATAAATCTCCTGGCCCACCGACGACAGCGCGTCGAGCGTCTGGCCGAAATCGGCGAGGTCGGCCACCATGTGAGGCACGCTCTTGTCGGCCGCCACGGTATCGACCACGAACACGTCGTAGCCGTGGGCCTGCAAATCGGCCACGCACACTTTGCCCAGCTTGCCGGTGCCGCCCGTTACGAGCACGCGGGGCCGGGACGTTGATTTGGTTGGTTTCATCAAGAAAAACGGTTGAGGTGAAGGCTGGCTATACGGGCATGGCGGCGGGGCGGCGGCTTTTCTCTTGCTGAGCGAGGTAGAGACGCAATATTTTGCGTCTCGTCGTTGAACGATAACACTCGAACGATACCAGGCGGCGCAGTTCCGGTCGTTCAACGACGAGACGCAAAATATTGCGTCTCTACCCCTAGCTCAGCTGCAAGCCCTTCTCCACAAACCGCCGGTAAATGCCGGCCAGAATCTCGCTTTTGGTGAGCTGCTCCTGGCGGATGTTGCTAATCCAGAACAGCACCTTGAGCTCGTACACCGAGCCGGCGATGCTGCTGAGCAGGATTTCGGCCGGCAGGTTGTGCAGGGTGTAGGGGCTGGTTTTGATTTCCTCCTGAATGAGGGCGCGGGCGGTGGCGAGGTTGGTGGCGAGGTCGGCCGTTTCGGAGGTCATTTTCAGCGACAGCTCGGTGCGGATGTGGTCGTTGGTGCGCGTCCAGTTGATGACGTGGTTGGACAGCAGGTCGCCGTTGGGCACGATGATTTCGGAGCCCGTGACGGACGTGAGCTTGCTGGAGCGGATGCCGATGTCGTGCACGCGCCCCGCCTTGCCGGCCACCTCGATGAAGTCGCCCACGTGAAACGGACGCTCGAAAATGAGGATGATGCCCGACACCAGGTTGTTCACGATGCTCTGCAAGCCCAGGCCGATGCCCACGCTGAGCGCCCCGAACACGATGGCGATTTTGCTAAGCGGCAGGCCCGTGGCGGCCGTGGCCAGCGCGAAGCCCACCAGCACCAGCAGCAGCCGCAGCGCCACCAGCCACGAGCCGCGCCGCCGGGCGTCGGAATCGTCGGCCCCCACCTCGCCGAAAAAGTAGCCCACGTAGCGTTGCAGCAGCGTCGAAATGTAGAGAATGAGGAAGAACAGCAGTACGTTGCCGAAGGTGAACACCGTGCTGCCAATGGTGTGCGGGGCCGTGAGCACGTGCTCCAGAAAGCCGTAGATGGCGTTGTAGGCGTTCAGGTTGGAGGTGAACACCACCAGCCACAGCGCGCCGGCCAGCAGCGTGAGCAGGCGCAGCAGGTTGGTTTCGATGGCTTTGTAGTCGAAGGCCGCGGCCTCGCCGGCCGCGCCCCGGCTGCACAGTATCTGCAGATGGAAGGCCTCGGTGAACAGCTCGATGAACACCGCCAGCCCGATGCCCTGCGTGAGCCCGAAAATGGCCGCCGTGCTGAACATCTTGGCCAGACTCAGCCGCCCGACCACGTTGCAGATGATGGCCAGCCCATTCAGCCCGATAAACAGCCAGGCGATGGGAATGAGAAAGCGCAGCTGGGCCAGCGTGTCGCGCAGGCGCAGCAGCAGCAGCCCGCCCACGCCCACGGCTAGGGCGTTGAGGCCCAGCAGGCCC
>NZ_BAAGZM010000419.1:0-3798 GCF_054778495.1 Hymenobacter agri | reverse complement strand
CGGCCGCGCCCAGCAAGGCCCCAGCCTTTGCCGTGTCGCTGGGCGGCTACGGCCAGCCTGGCTACGACGTGCTGCTGCGCCAGCAGGGCGAAATTATGCGCCTGATTGGGGCCGACCCCGCCCAGGTGAAAGCCGCGCAGGACGTGTACCAGCGCACGGTGGCCATCATCCGCCAAACGCCCGACAACGCCAAGGCCCGCCTGCAGGTGGCTACCCTGCTCAGCAACACCAACGCGGGCCTCGACGCCGGCATGGCCCGCGCCCGCGCCGTGCAGCTCACCACGCCGTGGTCGCGCTACTTCTTCGATTTCGACCCGCTGGCCCAGCTCGGCAAGGTGCAGTGCTCAGTGCTGCTGCTCAATGGCACGTCCGACCTGCAGGTGTCGGCCAAGCGCAACATGACGCCCCTGTACCGCGCTCTGCGCAAGGCCAACCGCACGGCCGTGTCGTACAAGCTCGACGGCGTGAACCACCTGTTTCAGCCTACGCCCGCGCAGTGGCCCATGATTAACGGGGTGCAGCAACCGGTATTCGACCCCGAAGCCCTCAAGACCATCTACGCCTGGGTAGCCAACGAAACCCGCCTGCCCGGCGGCCCCGTGCCCGTGACGGTTAAGCGCCCGGCCCCGGCCAAATCGGCGAAGCCCAGCCGCACGCCCAGCACGGCCCGCGCCCGCAGCTAGGGTTGTATTCACATTTGTCATCCTGAGCGCAGCGAAAAACCTTATCACGTCAGACCGAGCTTTTCAGATGTGATAAGGTCTTTCGCTGCGCTCAGGATGACAAGCGTTTTGACCTTCTAAACAGATTCAGTGATAGCATTAACTCAGCCAGTGGTCATTTACTTCTTGACCACCTTGCTGTTTCGCTGATTTTCGATAAACTTGCCTTCGCGGCGGAAACCAGTTCGTCTGGTTTCCGCCGCTTATTTTTCCGCCCCTTCTATCACCGGCTCCGGCCGGCTCTACCGCGTCGTCATGGCCGCATCGCCAACCTCATCAGGCCCTCGCCGGACCTGGGCCAACTTAAATCCGCTACACTGGCTGCGGCGCTCATTTGGCTACTCGCGAGCCGAGGCGCGAGGCACGGTAGGCCTGCTCCTGCTGATGGTGGCTTTCGTCATAATACCGCGGCTGTTGCGCCCCGAGCTGCCCACCTACCTGCCGGCCGCCGACCAACACCGCCTAAACGAGCTGGCGGCACAGCTCAAAGCGCACCGTTCCGCCGAAACCGGCTTTGCCAGCCGCTACCCGAAACGGAAGTTTAAGGAGTTTGGGCACGGTAGCTCCCGCTACCCCGTGGTACCGCAGGTGCGGCTGGCTCCCTTCGACCCCAACGCCCTCACGGCCGAAGGCTGGGAAGCCCGCGGCGTGCCGCACTTCGTGGCTGCGCGCATTGTGAAATACGGCGCGACGGCCGGCGGCTTCAAGGCCAAAGCGCAGATTAAGAAGATGTACGGGCTAGAGGATTCGGTATATCAGCGCCTCGCCCCTTTCATCCAGCTGCCCGACGAGGCCCCGAAGCGCGACTACGCCAGCAACCGCCCCGGCCCCGATGGCAAGCTCCCGCCCTTCGCCAGCGCCAACGGCGAGGTTGCACCCGGCAAGTATCCGCGCAAGCCCCGCAACCTCCAGCCCTTCGACCTGAACCGTGCCGATACCACGCAGCTGATGCAGATTCGCGGCATCGGGTCGGGCCGGGCCAAGTGGGTGGTGAAGTACCGCAACCAGCTCGGTGGCTACCTGCGCGAAGACCAGCTCGATGAGGTGTTCGTGCTGCGCGACGCGCCCGACCTGCGCGACAGCCTCAAGAAATACACCTTCGTGGCCCCCGGCTTCGTGCCGCAGGGCGTGCATGTGAACACGGCCACCTTCGATGAGATGTATCTGCACCCCTACATCGGTAAGCCCAAGGCCCGGCTCATTGTGGCCTACCGCCAGCAGCACGGCCCCTTCCGTAGCATCGAGGAGTTAAAGAAGGTACCAGTGCTCAAGCCCGAGGATGTGGAGAAGATGCGCCCCTACCTGCGCTTCGAGTAACAGCGGGGCTAATGCTGAGCGCAACGGATGGCTCAAAAGTTTTCACGGCAAATTCATGTGCAAAGCAACCCCGTACGGTCGCGTTTGCGTAGTGGGTAGTTAGGGCAGACGCGACTACCGGCGTGGCCTTCGGTTAACTATTGGCCTGCCCGCCGGTTTGGTTTTACTACTCAGCCCTCAGCCACTGCTATGATGGATTCTAATACGCCCAACCAGGCGGCCGGCCAGCCCGAACAGGACAGCCGCCGCTCTTTTATGAAGCAGGCCGGCGGTTTGCTGGGCCTGGCCCTGGCCCCGCCGCTCATCAGCCAGGCCGAACGGCTCACGGCGATGTCGAAGAAAGTGGAAGGCGTAACCGAAATGCGCCTGAAAGTGAACGGCACCGTGCGGACCATTCAGGCCGAGCCCCGCGTGACGCTACTCGACGCCCTGCGCGAGCGCCTCGACCTGACCGGCACCAAAAAAGGCTGCGACCACGGCCAGTGCGGTGCCTGCACCGTACTCGTCGATGGCAAGCGCGTCAATTCCTGCCTGACGCTGGCCGTGATGACGCAGGGTAAGGAAATTACCACAGTGGAGGGCCTCGCCAAGGGCGAAGAGTTGCACCCGCTACAGCAGGCGTTCATCGACCACGACGGCTTCCAGTGCGGCTACTGCACGCCGGGCCAGCTTATGTCGGGCGTGGCCTGCCTGAAAGAAGGCCACGCCAAAACCGACGACAGCGTGCGCGAATGGATGAGCGGCAACCTCTGCCGCTGCGGCGCCTACCCCAACATTGTGGCCGCCATTCGGCAGGTCGAGCAGAGTGGGTTCAAGGGGTAATAACCAGCCTCAAAGCCAATTAGCGGAACGTCATGCTGAGCTTGTCGAAGCATCTCTACCGCAATAGTAACATGGTTTGCGTTGCGCAGTAGAGATGCTTCGACAAGCTCAGCATGACGTTCTTTTTGAATTCCGCTATTTGTTATGAATAACTTCAGCTACACCCAGGCCAGCACGGCCAAAGAAGCCGCCGCCAGCCGGGCGGGCACGGCCCAGTCGGCCTACATCGCGGGCGGCACCACGCTGCTCGATTTGATGAAGGCCAACCTGGAGGAGCACGCCCAGCTGGTTGATATTAATATGCTGCCCTTCAAAGGCATTGAGCAGACGGCCGACGGCCTGCGCATCGGCGCGATGGAGCGCATGAGCGACGTGGGCGAGCACCCGCTGGTGGTGCAGAATTACCCGGCCGTGTCGGAATCGCTGCTGCTGGCGGCTTCGCCGCAGCTGCGCAACATGGCCAGTATCGGGGGCAACATGCTGCAGCGCACCCGCTGCGGCTACTTCCGCGACGCGGCGTTTCCGTGCAACAAGCGGGTACCTGGCTCGGGCTGCCCCGCCATTGCCGGCGACAACCACAACCTCGCTATTCTGGGCGTGAGCGACAGCTGCATTGCCACCGCCTACCCCGGCGACCTGGCCGTAGCCCTGGCCGCCTTCGATGCCGTGCTGACGCTGGAAAACGCTAAAGGCAAGCAGCGCCGCGTGCCCGTTACCGAGTTCTACCTGCTGCCTGGCAAAACGCCGCAGAAGGAAACCATGCTGGAGCCCGGCGAGCTAATTGTGGCCCTCACCATTCCGAACACCGCCCACGCCCGTCGCTCCACCTACCTCAAGGTGCGCGAGCGCACCAGCTACGCCTATGCGCTGGCTTCGGCCGCCGTGGGCCTCGATGTGCAGGGCGGCACCATCCGCAGCGCCCGCGTGGCGCTGGGCG
>NZ_BAAGZM010000418.1:0-3811 GCF_054778495.1 Hymenobacter agri | reverse complement strand
GCCGGAGTTGCGCACCGCAAACCGCTCGCCGGCCTGCCCGCGCACGAACAGCGCGCCGGAGGTGGCCCCGTACAGCGCCACGTTGCCGATGATGATGTTCTGCTCGGGCACGAAATGGGCGGCGGGGGAGGGGAAGATGGCCAGCTGCGCCCCGCTCAGGCCCTTGCCCACGTAGTCGTTGGCCTCGCCTTCGAGCGAGAACGACAGCCCCGCCACGCAGAACGCGCCGAAGCTCTGCCCCGCCGAGCCGCGGAAGCGATAGTTAATCGTGCCTGCGGGCAGGCCGGCGGCGTGGTAGCGCTTGGCAATCTCATTGGAAATCAGCGTGCCGATGGTGCGGTCGGTGTTGTGCACCTCAAACTCGCCGTATACCGGCGTTTGCTCATTCAGGGCCGGCTGGGCGTATTCCAGCAGCTGCCAATCCAGAATATTGTTTAGGCCATGGTCCTGCACTTCGCTCTGGTACAGGGTGCCGCCCGAGATGTTGGCGGCGGGGTGCAGCATGCCGCTCAGGTCCAGATGGCGGGCTTTCCAGTGGGTGATGCTTTCGCGCACTTTCAGGAATTCGGGTCGGCCCACCATCTCGTTGATGGTGCGGAAACCCAGCTCGGCCATGATTTCGCGCAGTTCCTCGGCCAGGAAACGGAACAGGTTCACGATGTGCTCGGGTTGGCCGGTGAAGAGCTTGCGCAAATCCGGGTCCTGGGTGGCCACGCCCACGGGGCAGGTGTTGAGGTGGCATTTGCGCATCATCACGCAGCCGCCGGCTACCAGCGCGGCGGTGGCCACGCCCCATTCTTCAGCCCCCAGCAGGGCAGCTACGGCCAGGTCGCGGCCGGTTTTCAGCTGGCCGTCGGCCTGCAGCACCACGCGGCTGCGGAGTTGGTTGCGCACCAGGGTTTGGTGAGCTTCGGCCAGGCCCAGCTCCCAGGGCAGGCCGGCGTGCTTAATGGAGCTGATGGGCGAGGCGCCCGTGCCGCCGTCGTAGCCGGCAATCAGAATCACGTCGGCGTGGGCCTTCGCCACGCCGGCCGCGATGGTGCCCACGCCCGCCTTGCTCACCAGCTTCACGTTGATGCGGGCGGCGCGGTTGGCGTTTTTCAGGTCGAAGATGAGCTGGGCCAGGTCTTCGATGGAGTAGATGTCGTGGTGGGGCGGGGGCGAAATTAGCCCCACGCCGGGGGTGGCGTGGCGCACCTTGGCAATCCACTCGTCCACTTTATGGCCGGGGAGCTGGCCGCCCTCGCCAGGCTTGGCGCCCTGGGCCATTTTTATTTGCAGCTCGTCGGCGTTGGTGAGGTAGTGGGCCGTGACGCCGAAGCGCGCCGACGCCACCTGCTTGATGGCCGAGCGCATGGAGTCGCCGTTGGCCATTTTTTCGTAGCGCATGGGGTCCTCGCCACCCTCGCCGGTGTTGCTCTTGCCGCCGATGCGGTTCATGGCAATGGCCAAGGTGCTGTGCGCCTCGTGCGAAATCGAGCCAAACGACATGGCCCCGGTGGCAAACCGCTTCAGAATGCCCTCGGCCGGCTCCACCTCGTCAATGGAAATGGCCTCGCGGTGGTGGGCAAAATCCAGCAGCCCGCGGAGGGTGAACAGGCGCTCGGGCTGCTCATTCACCAGCTTGGCGTAGCGCTGGTAAGTGGCGTAGTTGTTCGTGCGCGTCGCCAGCTGCAGCAGGTGCACGGTTTCGGGGTTGAACATGTGGGCCTCGCCGCGCCGCCGCCAGTGATAGAGGCCGCCGTCGGGCAGCAGCACCTGCTCTTCGGGCGTGCTGGTCTTAAAGCCCTGGAAGTGCTTGTAAAGCGTTTCGCGGGCAATTTCATCGAGCCCCAGCCCGCCGATGCGCGTGACCGCCCCGCAGAAATAAGCGTCCACCACGGCCTGGTTCAAACCCAGAATCTCGAACACCTGCGCGCCGTGGTAGCTCTGCAAAGTCGAAATCCCCATTTTCGAGAAAATCTTCAGCAGCCCGTCGCACACGGCCTTGATGTAGTTGTAGGTGAGCTGCGACTGGTCGAGCGAGGTGTTGAGGTGGCCCGCCTCGCGCATGGTGCGCACCGTGGAGAGGGCCAGGTAGGGGTTGATAGCCGTGGCCCCGAACGAGAGCAGGCAAGCGAAGTGGTGTACTTCCCACACGTCGCCGGCCTCCACTACCAGCCCCACCGAGCCCCGGAACCCGAGCTTGATGAGGTGGTGATGCACGGCCGAAACGGCCAGCAGCGAGGGTATCGGCGCGTGTTCCGAGTCCACGGCGCGGTCCGACAGAATCAGCACCTCGAAACCGTCGTTCACCGCGTCCTCGGCGTAGCGGCAGAGGCGGGCGAGGCCGCGCTCGAGTGCGCCGGGCAGGCCGTCGGCTTTGAAATAGGTTTGCAGTGTCTTGGCATTGAACATGCCGGTGTCGATGCTGCGCAGCTTTTCCAGCTCGTGGTTGCTCAGGATGGGCTGGCGCAGGGCTACGCAGTGGCAGTGGTGCTTATCCTCGTCGAGAATGTTGCCGTTGTTGCCCAGGAAGGTGGCCAGGCTCATCACCAGCCGCTCCCGGATAGGGTCGATGGGCGGGTTGGTGACCTGCGCGAAAAACTGCTTGAAGTAGCTGCTCAGGTGCTGCGGCTGGTCGCTCAGCACGGCCAGGGGCACGTCCACGCCCATCGAGCCGATGGGCTCCTTGCCCTCTACGGCCATGGGTGTGATGAGCACGTCGATGTCTTCGCGGGTGTAGCCGAACACCTGGTGGTACTTGAAAACCGCGTCAGCGGCCAGGTCCGTGAACATCTGGCGGGGCTCGGGCAGCTCTTCGAGGCGAATCTGGTACTCGTTCAGCCACTCGCCGTAGGGCTGGCGGCCGGCAGCCTGGGCCTTCAGCTCCTCGTCGGTGATGATGCGGCCGGCCACGGTATCCACCAGCAGCATCTTGCCGGGCTGCAGGCGGCCCTTCTGCACCACGGTGGCGGGGTCGATGTTCAGCACGCCGGCTTCGGAGGCGACCAGCACGCGGCCGTCGGTGGTTTCGAGGTAGCGCAGGGGGCGCAGGCCGTTGCGGTCGAGCATGGCCCCAATCTGCTGGCCATCGGTGAAAATGAGGGCGGCCGGGCCGTCCCAGGGCTCCATAAACGTGGCGTGGAACTCGTAGAAGGCCTTTTTGAGCGGGTCCATCTGGGTGTTGCCGTCCCAGGCTTCGGGCACCAGCATCATCATCACGTGCGGCAGCGGGCGGCCCGAGTGCAGCAGGATTTCCACCACGTTATCGAGGCAGGCCGAGTCCGACTGCCCGGCGTCGACTACCGGCAGCAGCATGTCCATTTCCTCCGCCGAGAAGTACGGCGACACGTAGTTGCGCAACCCCGCATAAAACCAGTTCAAATTCCCGCGCAGCGTGTTGATTTCGCCGTTATGCGCCAGAAAGCGGAAAGGCTGGGCCAGCTTCCAACTCGGAAACGTGTTGGTCGAAAACCGCGAGTGCACCAGCCCGAAAGCCGACACCACCCGCTCGTCGCTGAGGTCGGGGAAGTAGCCGCGCACCTGGTAGGTGGTCAGCTGGCCCTTGTAGACAATGGTTTTGCACGAGAGCGAGGCCACGTAAAACACGTCCATCGCGGTCGGCACGGTCTCGCGCACCGTCTTGAAAATCAGCCGCCGCAGCACGTAGAGCTTGCGTTCAAAATCCTCCGGATTCGTGATGCCCGCCGGCCGGCCGAAAAACACCTGTTCCATCACCGGCTCGGCCGCCAGGGCCGTGGGGCCGATGCCGGCCGGGTTCACCGGCACCGGCCGGTAGCCTAGTAGGGGGAAGCCCAGCCGCGCGGCC